>JBKJQL010000113.1:0-27621 GCA_046594035.1 Gaiellaceae bacterium | reverse complement strand
CGGTGGGGTCCCGGCAAGCGACCACTGGGGGGTTAGGGGCCCCACCGAACCACCTCGTGCGTCTACCGTGAGCCGGTGGAGATCGGCGTCTACACCTTCGCGGAGCTGAACGAACAGGGCGCCGCAGAGCGGATGCCAGACCTCCTCGAGGAGGTCGTGCTCGCGGAGCAGGTCGGGCTCGACGTGTTCGGCATCGGTGAGCACCACCGGCCTGACTTCGTCGTTTCCGCGCCCGCCGTTGTGCTCGCTGCCGCCGCCGCGCGCACCGAGCGAATCCGGCTCACGAGCGCGGTGAGCGTCCTCAGCTCCGACGACCCCGTGCGGGTGTTCCAGGAGTTCGCGGAGGTCGACCTGATCTCGAACGGCCGGGCCGAGATCATGGCCGGCCGCGGCTCGTTCATCGAGTCGTTTCCACTCTTCGGCTACGACCTCGACGACTACGACGTGCTCTTCGAGGAGAAGCTCGAATTGCTGCTCGCTGTCCGCGACTCCGTGCGGGTCACCTGGCGCGGGAAGCATCGCGCTCCGATCGAGGACCTCGGCATCTACCCGAGGCCGGTGCAAGTTCCGCTGCCGATCTGGCTCGCAGTCGGTGGTACACCGGCGTCGGCGGTGCGCGCGGGAACGCTCGGGCTGCCGATGGCGCTGGCGATCATCGGCGGGCAGCCTGAGCGTTTCACACCGTTCGTCGAGCTCTTCCGGCGCTCGGCGGAACACACCGGCCATGCGGGTCTGCCGGTGAGCATCAACTCACACGCCTACGTCGCCGACACGCCCGAGCGCGCAGCCGACGAGTTCTTCCCGGGCTACGCGACGATGATGAACCGCATCGGCCGCGAGCGCGGCTGGGCGCCGATGGAACGGCAGAGCTTCGACGCGTTGCGGACGCTGCGCGGCGCGCTCGTCGTCGGCAATCCAGAGCAGGTGGTGGAGAAGATCCTCTACCAGCACGAGCTCTTCGGGCACCAGCGGTTCATGGCGCAAATGAGCGTGGGGACGATGCCGCACGAGCAGGTCATGCGCTCGATCGAGCTGATGGGGACGGAGGTCGCACCGGTGGTGCGCAAGGAGCTTGCGGGCTCTACGCAGAACGCTGCAGTGTGATCGGAACGCTCAACGAGGGAGCGCTGCACGCGCAGCTGAAGCAGTGGTACCGGCAACCGGGCGACCTGCTCGAACAGAAGGTCGGCGGGTACGTGATCGATCTCGTCCGCGGAGACCAGCTCGTCGAGTTCCAGACGGGCGGCTTCGCACCGCTACGCAAGAAGCTCGCCGCGCTCGCAGAGGAGCATCGCGTGCGCCTCGTCGCACCGATCGCCGTCAGCCGGCGGATCGTGAAACTCTCCGACGCAGGGGAGATCCTGTCGTCGCGGCGCTCGCCGCGGAAGGGCTGCCTGCATGACGTCTTCGACCGGCTGGTGAGCATCCCGGCGCTGATCGCTCATCCGAACTTCGAGCTCGAAGTGCTGCTCACCCATCAGGACGAGCTCCGCATGTTCGAGCCCGGCCGCGCCTACCGACGCCGCGGTTGGGTGGTGCAGGGCCGGTCGCTCGTGAGCGTGGAGGAGTCGGCGGTGATCGCCTCGATCGAAGACGCCGCGAGGCTGCTGCCGACCCTCGCCGAGACCTTCGACACCGCAGAGCTCGCGGCGGGCAGCTGCATCGATCGCCGCCTTGCGCAGCGCATGGCGTACTGCCTCCGCGCGATGGGCGTGATCGTGCCGGTCGGCAAACGCGGCGGCGCCGTCCTTTACGCTCGCGCGTAGCGAGCAACGTTCGCTTCGAGCGCAGTGAACGAGCTCCCGATCGGCATTCTCGCCTGACGGCTATCTTGTGGACGTCGCGGGGCGTGGCGCAGCCTGGTTAGCGCGCTAGTCTGGGGGACTAGAGGTCCCGAGTTCGAATCTCGGCGCCCCGACTTTGAAAAGCCCGCTCCGGCGGGCTTTTCGATTACTTAACGCTGCGACAGCGCGCCAGTGGCGCTCCAGGCTTTGTTCAGCTCGTCCTGCGCGTAGATGACTTCGACCGGTAGGAAGAAGACACCGACGACATAGAGGATGAAGCCAAGGACGGAGCTCGCCTCGCCTGTGACGCCCGCTGTTCGTTGCGCCTCTCGGATGCGTTCGAACGTTCGGTACCAGGAGACGAACGGCGGCACGATGATCAGCCAGCCGATCGTGACGGCGACCAGGGCGATAAACGGACTGACGTCGATCCCTGCCGCGTCACGCAGTTCGCGGTTGATCTTGTAGTACCAGACGCAGTAGTAGATCCCGAAGGTCACGATCGACAACACGAAGACCACGAACGGATTTCGCTTGGTCACGTTTGTCTCGCCCACGGTGAGTGATTCAGCCATCTGCGAACGACTAGGCGGTCGGACCCCGGGTGTGGTCGCGAGCGTGTTCTCAGACGTAATGCCGGGTCTCCACGTTTCGCCGGCGCGAATCCTCGTCAGGTCAGGCGGGAGAGGACTTGCGTACGACCGCGAACTCCTCCTGGGTCTCCACGAGCTCTTCGAGATCGGCGTTGATGTGGGAGGGCCTGACGACGTAGAGATTGCGGTCGTCGTGCAGACGCCTCATCGTCTCCGCGGTGATGTCGAGCGCATCGCCGCACGTCGTGTCGGAGCACTCGCAGATGAACCGCGAATCGTCGAGTTTCAACGACGTTTCGTTGATTTGCCGGAAGACGTTCTCGACTGCGCGCCCGGCGGCCATGCTCTCCCGAGGGAGGACCGTGAAGAGATCGAGGATCATCGCCGGTGTCTCACGCGGGGAGTCGAGCACACTGGTCGAGAGCGCATGCACCTTGACCCCGTTGCTCCGCGCCGCGAGCCGGATCAGCTCGAACGCCTCGTCGGGCGTCAACGAATAGCGTTCCGCAAGCATCCCCTTCGCCTGTTCGATGACGATGCGCGAAGTCAGCGCATGCTGGAGCTGCGCAACCCGTGCGTCAACATTTGTCGTGGGGAAGCCGTCGCCATCCATGCCGGCCTGACTGCTCGAAGGAACGTGCAACACGTGCACCCCGGCGAGAGGGAGCGAGCGGCTGCCTGATGGGTCACGACCCTGCGGCTGCATGACTGACGCTCGGCGCGGTCAAGCCAAGGTAGCGCGTTTCGGGCTTGGGCTAGTTCTCGGAGTTTTCGTGGTACATGAACTGCTCGATCGCGAGGATTTCCGCGTTTCGGAGGACGCTCAGCACCTCGAGCTTCGTCCGTGTCTCGGCGTCGTTCCAGTTCGCGAGCGACGGATCGGCGATCAGCTCGGCGAGGGCGGCGACCGCATCGCCGATGTCCTGGAGCTCGGTCGACGGGTCGGAGACGGTTGTGGCTTGCAGCGCGCCGAGCAGAGACCAGGCCGCCGCGTCCGAGGAGCCGACCTGCGTTTTTTCGCCGTCGGGGTCCCGAGCTTCAGCCCCCTGGCACCAACCCTGCTCAACGAGCCCGTGGGCGTGGTGCAACAGATCCGAGCCCTTCATAGGTGGAGTGTGCTCCCGACTGCCGGCAACGAAACGAACGCGGGCGCCGAACCACCAGGTTCGGCGCCCGCTTGCTTGCGTGTTAGACCCGCCCGCGGCGTCCGCGGCCAAATGCGCCGAGGAGAACGAGGACGACTACCACGATGAGGACGATCAGAAGGATGCTCACGTCTCCACAACGTTCATCCGCCGAAAAGAGGTGCGGCCTAGAGCGCCTTGATCGCATCCTCGAGCCAGGGATGCACCGATTCGGCGACGTGAACCGTCCAGGGATGGGGCGGGGTGCCGCCGGTCCAGACGACGATCCGAATGCCGCGGGAGTGCGCATACCAGGCCTCCATCGCGGTGCCCTCGTCGGGCGAGGTGAAGTCGGCCAGCACCACGTCGCACGAATCGATGTCCGCGAGATCGCCCTCGACGATCTCCGCTTCGTGCCCTTCGGTGCCGCCGCGGAAGTCGCGGCGCATCGGGTCGATCGGCTCCCAGCCCGCAGCCTGCGCAAGCGCCGAGGCGCGCCGGCGGTACTCGTCCGCGAACGGCGGGCCGGCGAGGTAGACACGGGGCACGGGTCTAGAGTACGGGCGTGGCACAGGAGTTCGTTGCACTTGGGCACGCGGGCAGTGAGGCATACGCTGGCCTCGAGACGTTTCCGAATCCGGGCGTGGAAGTCGTCGAGCTGATCAGCGACGAACTGACGGCGATGTGCCCGATCACGAACCAGCCCGACTTCTACACGGCGCGCATCGAATATCGGCCGGGCGAGCTCTGCCTCGAGTCGAAGTCGCTGAAGATCTACCTTTCGCGCTTCCGCGACCAGGGCGCGTTTTGTGAGGCGCTGGCGGTACAAATCCGCGACGAGGTCGCTGCCGCTTTGCAGCTCGCGCCGAGTGCGGTGCACGTTTCGCTACGCCAGAAGCCGCGCGGCGGGATCACGATCACCGCTTCGCTCTAGCGCGTCTCCGCCAGCCGATAAAGATGCTCCGGCCGTCCGGTCGCGCCGTAGCGCAGAGACAGTTCGCCTGCGCCCGTCGCGGCAAGGTATTCCAGGTAGCGCCGCGCGGTGCCGCGGCTCACTCCGGTCGCGTCGGCGATCTCGTTGGCCGTTACTTCGCCCTTCGCATCGCGCAACGCCTCGACGACCAGGGTGAGCGTGGGGGCGGAGATTCCCTTCGGCAACGAGTGCCTCCCTTGCGTTCGGAGCAGCGAGAAGACGTGATCGATGTCTTCCTGCTCCGGCTCGCGCAACCGGTCGAGGCGCTTCCGCAGCGTCGCGTACGCCTCGAGCCGTTCGCGCAGCGTGTCAAAGAAGAACGGCTTGACCAGGTAATGGATCACGCCTCCGTGGATTGCGGTGCGCAAGGTGTCGACGTCCTTCGCCGCGGTGACGGCGATCACGTCGATCCGCCTGTCGCCGCCTTCGCGCAACCGGCGGAGGACTTCGAGGCCGCTCATGTCGGGGAGGTAGATATCGAGCAGCACGAGGTCCGGCTCGAGTCGCCGGGCGGCGTCGAGCCCCGCAGTACCGGTGTGTGCCTCGCCGATCACCTCGAAGCCGGGGACCCGCCCGACGTAGGAGCGGTGGATCGACGCCGTCATCGGGTCGTCGTCGACGATCAGCGTGCGGATCACGCCGACACCGTCGCGTTGGGAAGGAACACGGTGAAGCACGCGCCGCCGTCGTTTTCGACGCTGACGTAACCGCCGCTTCGGTTGACGGCCTGACTGACGAGCGCAAGCCCGAGGCCACGCCGACCGGCGCCCCGACGCGCCTTCGTTGTGAATCCGTCGGTGAAGATGTCGTCCACGAGCGCGGGGTCGACGCCGGGACCTGAGTCCGCGACCTGAATCAGCAGACCGTCGTCCTTGGGGCGCACGGAGACCTCGATCCACCCTGGCCCGAGCGGTGCGACCGACTCGAGAGCGTTGTCCACGAGATTGCCGACCACCGTGACGAGGTCGCGGACGTCGCCGAGCCCCTCTGGGAGCGAGGTGTCGGCGCTCACGCGTAGCTCGACGCCCCGCTCGGAGGCGATCGCCGCCTTGCCAATCAGCAGCCCGAGCAGGATCGGGTCGCCGACGCTCTCGACGAAGGACTCGACGAGCGTCTGGTGGACGAGCGCCGACTTCTCGATGAAGCCGACCGCGTCGTCGTAGCGGCCGACTTCGATCAAACCGGCGACGACGTGCAGCCGGTGTGCGAACTCGTGTTCCTGGGCTCGCAACGCGTCGGCGAGGCTGCGGACGTCCTGGAGTTCGCGCAGCAGGTCTTCGAGCTCGGTACGGTCGCGCAAGGTGACGACCGCCCCGACGGCCTTGCCGCGCACGGACACCGGCATGCGGTTCACGACCAGCACGCGGTCGTTGACGAGCACGATCTGGTCAGGACCGTCGCTGGCGCCGGACATCACCTCGCGCACGTGCCCGGCGGGAACGATCTCCGCCAGGTCCCGGCCCACGGGATCCTGATCGAGGGCGAGCAGCCGGCGTGCCTCGTCGTTCACGAGCGTCACCCGCCCGCTCGGATCGGTGGCGATCGTCCCCTCGCGGATCCCGTGGAGGACCGCCTCGCGCTGCTCGAGCAGGGTCGCGATCTCGTTCGGCTCGAGACCGAAGGTCTGTCGCTTGATGCGCCCGGCGAGCAGGGCGGAGCCGAAGATGCCGAGCGCGAGGCCGACCACCGGCGGGATCAGGATCACCGGCAGGTCGTTCTGGAGTTGAGCGCTCACGGCGCTCTCGAGCACACCGACCGAGACGAGACCGATCACCGTGCCGCCCGGGCCGAAGATCGGCACCTTGGCGCGTACCGAGCGGCCGAGCGTCCCGGTCTGCACCCCGACGTACTCGCGACCGGAGAGCGCGACGCTCGGATCGGTCGAGGTCGGCTTGCCGATCTTCTCGGGATCCGGATGGGAGTACCGGATGCCGTTGCGGTTCGCGACGACGATGAAGGCTGCGTGCGTGCTCCGCCGGATCTCCTCGGCGATCGGGTTGATCACCGTCCAGGGGTGGGGCTTGCCGAACGCGTCACGGATCGCCGGTAGCGCCCGCACCGTGCGCGCGATCGCCAGAGACTGCTGGCCGGCCTGCCGGTCGATCTGCCTTCGCGCCTGCACCAGGGAGACGACGAGGCCTGCCGTCACGGTGATCAGGATGATCGCGACCTGCAGGAGGAGAATCCGCGTGGATAGCGCCGGCCTGCCCAGGATCCGATGCATCGCGCGATTGTAGGAAGCAGCGGGCTAGCGCGTCGTGATCACAAGGGACAAAACGTGCGCAACGGACGAAACCGTGTCAAGGGCCGCAACTCTCGACAACTGAATCGGGTCTCCGCACACTCCCGCACCTGAGTACCCCCCAGGCACGTCATCTCACAGGGAGGATGTTTGTGACCGCAAAGACCATCGCGCGTTGGGTCCCATTGGCGAGCCTCGTGCTCGTCGCCGCGGTGCTCGCAACGAGCGTCGCGAGCGCGCAGACCACAGCGAAGAAGCCCGGACCTCTGGCCGGACTGATCAAGCAGTCGAAGGGCGAGTCGGGGATCATCGTCTACGGCAATCCGCCGTCCGCGAACTTCAACGCTCTCGTTCAACGCTTCAACTACTACTACCCGTGGATCAAGGTCACCGAATACGACCTCGACGACAACACGATCTTCTCCAAGTACGCGTCTGAGGCGGGGCAGGGCGTGCGCACAGCGGACCTGCTGATCGCAAGTGCTCCGAACCTCTGGGTCTACGCCGCGCGCAAGGGCTATATCCAGAACTATACGCCGCAGGACATCGCCAAGTACCCCAAGTTCGTCAAGCAGTTCCCGGGCATCTACGTGATGTCGCCGGACCCCGGGATCATCGTCTACAACAAGCTGCTTCTGAAGGACAAGGTGCCGACGTCCGTCACCGCAATCGCGAATGACGAGTCCACCTACGGCAAGCTGACCGGGTACACGGTCGACAACACGTTCGGCTACACGGGCCTCTACGGCTACGTGCAGAAGAAGGGCTGGGCGAACTTCGAGAAGATCGCCAAGCGCCTGAAGCCGCAGACGGGTGTCGGCTCGCAGCTGCAGTTGCTCGCTCAGGGCGGTGCGGTGGCTGCGTACCTCACGTCGCCGACCGCACGGTTCACGATCAAGAACAACTCGTCGTACTCGCAGATCCTCGACTGGACGTATGCGACCGACGCGACGCCGATCATCACCCGCGGCATCGGAGTGACGAAGAAGGGTGCGAGCCCCGCTTCGGCGAAGCTCTTCCTCAACTTCATCTACTCGGTCGCCGGACAACTCGCGATGTGCGATGCCGGCTTCACCGCCTTCCGCAACGGCTACAAGCCGGCGGACGGCTGCACGAACACGCTTGCCGACGTGTACGCCAAGGTCGGCGAAAAGAACGTCTTCGTCGCGGGCTTCACGCAGAAGTTCGTCAACGACCGACCGGCGTTCGCCAAGCGCTGGCACGGCATCTTCGGCTAGACACACGTGGCTTCGATCGCCCAGAACGTCACGTCCTCGCGCCCCCGCCGGCAGTTGCTGCCGGCGGGGGTGTTGCAGGGCGCGGTCTGGGTGCTCGTCGTCGGACTGGTCATCGGGCCGTTCGTCCCGATGCTCTACGCGTCGTTCCGAGACCGTCCGTTGTACGAAGCGGGCGGCGTCTTCACGACACAGGCGTACCGCGACCTCTTCTCGGACAGCGAGTTCTGGCACGCGTGGCTCAACACCCTGCAGTACGCGACCTTCACGACGGTGATGGCGGTCGCGGGCGGGGCGGGCGCTGCGATTCTCGTCAGCCGCACGAATCTCCCCTTTCGGAATGTCTACGGACGGCTGCTGTTGCTGCCGATCCTGCTCCCGCCGCTCGGCGTCGTGCTCGGCTGGATCGTCGTGTGGGGGCCGGGGGGCTATCTGACGAACCTCTTCTCGCAGCGGTTGCACCTCACGACGCTCGCGATCGACACGATCCCCGGCATGTCGCTGATCGAGGCGTCACGTCTTCTGCCGGTCGCCTACATGACGTGTGAGGCCGCGCTGTCTCGTGCGGACTCCTCGCTCGAGGATGCAGCCCGCAGCGCCGGTGCTGCGCCGCTCAAGGTGATGCGCAAGGTGACGATCCCGATGCTGCGGCCCGCGCTCCTCAACTCCGCGACGCTGATTTTCACGCTCTCGGTCGCGTCGCTTGGCATTCCATTGCTGCTCGGAACACCGCGGAACATCAAGTTCGTTTCCAGCTACCTCTACTTGCAGTGGACGAACGCAGCACAGCCCGATCCGGCGACGGTGAGCGCAGGCGCCGTGCTGCTGCTGCTCGTTGCGACGTCGCTGCTCTTGCTGCGCAACCGCCTGCTCGGCGCCGAGGCGCGGTACGTGTCGATCGCAGGGCGCGCAGGCCGCACCGCAATGCTCTCGTTGCGGAGCTGGCGCTGGCCGCTCGCGGTCGCGATCGCGCTCTACCTCGTCTTCAGCACGGTGCTCCCTGTGCTCGGGCTCGCGGTGATGTCGTTCGTCGTCGTGCTGACGCCGCTCGTCGCTCCGTGGAAGCTGGCCACCTGGGACAACTGGCACCAGCTCATGACCGGTGAGTTCCACCGGGCGATCACGAACAGCATCGAGATCTCGTTCGTCGGGGCGATTCTCGCCACGGCTCTCGTCGCGATCGCGACCCTGGTCGCGCACCGCTCGCGTTTCCCGTTGCGGCGGGCTTTGCCGTTCGTGATGCTCTACCCGCGCGCGACGCCGGGGTTGATCATCGGCATCGGGTTCTTTTGGACGTACCTGCTGACGTGGGGGATCGGTAGCTGGCTGCGTGGCAGCATCTGGGGAATCATGCTCGCGTTCGTCGTGCGGAACCTGCCGTTCGCCTACGTGGTCATGTATCCGACGCTGGCTCGGATCGGCGAGGAGCTCGATCGCGCGGGTCGAGCATCCGGCGCAGGGTGGTGGCGCACGTCGCGGAGCATCGTGTTGCCACTGCTGCGACCCGCGATCTTCAGCGCGTTCATCTTGATGTTCGTCGAGATCCTCTGCGACTACGATCCGGCGCTGTTCCTCGTCAAGCCCGGCAACGAGGTGATTGGCACGACAATGCTCTCGCAGTTCATCCAGGGGATGGTCGGCCCCGTCGCGGCGCTCGCGATGGTCCAGGTGGTCGTTACCCTCGTCGTACTCGCGATCGGTGCGAGGTTGTTCAAGATCGGTGTAACGGGAGGTCACGATGCCTGAGATCGAAGTCGCGGGGCTCGTCAAGCAGTTCGGAGATCAGCGTGCGCTCGACAACGTGAGCTTCACCGTCTCCGACGGTGAGCTCTTCACCCTCCTCGGACCGAGCGGCTGCGGCAAGTCGACAACGCTGATGTCGATTGCGGGCTTCCAGACGCCGAACGAGGGCCGCGTCGCCGTCGGTGGCGAGCCGATCTTCGACGCGTCCAGCCGCCTCAACCTCGCCGCCGAACGGCGCAACCTGGGAATCGTCTTCCAGTCGTACGCCGTCTGGCCGCACATGACCGTGTTCGACAACCTCGCGTTCCCGCTCAAGGTGCGGAAGCTGAACCGCAAGGACGTCGGGACACGCGTGCGCGAGATGCTCGAGCTCGTCGACCTCGGGCCGTACGAGAAGCGCTATCCGCATCAGCTGTCGGGTGGCCAGCAGCAGCGCGTCGCACTCGGGCGCGCGCTCGTCTACTCGCCGTCCGTGCTTCTGCTCGACGAGCCGTTCTCGAACCTGGACGCCAAGCTGCGCGAGCGCGCCCGCACCTGGGTCAAGGACCTGCAGCACTCACTCGGGCTGACGACGATCTTCGTCACGCACGACCAGGACGAGGCGCTCTCGATGAGCGACCGTGTCCTCGTAATGAGCAATGGTGTGGTGCAGCAGATCGGAACGCCCGAAGAGGTCTATCGCAAGCCTGCCAACCGCTTTGTCGCCGAGTTCGTCGGCCAGGTGAACCTGATCGCCGGAATCGTCGCGGGCTACGAGCACAACATCGCAACCATCGATACCGGCAACGCGGCCCATGCGCTTCGCGTCCGCGTCGATCAAGCGCCGCAGCCGCACTCGCCGGTAACAGTCGCCGTGCGGCCCGAGGCGCTCGTCGTAGAGGCTGCCGGATCGGCGACCCACAACGGGTCGAACACGCTTTCCGCACGCGTGACCTCGGTGGCCTTTCTCGGAGACCACTACCAGTACGAGCTCGATGCGAGCGGCCTCGCCCTCACCGCGCAGAGCGCGCACAAGGTCGAATCGGAGGACGTCAAGGTCCACATTCCGCCGGACGCCTGCGCCGTCGTCGAGTGACAGCCGGCGCTCGTCTACGGGCTGCGGTCGAGGCAGAACGCCCGTTGCAGATGGTGGGCGCCGTGAACGCCTACTCCGCGATGCTCGCTCGTCATACCGGCTTCCGAGCGTTGTACCTCTCCGGGGCCGGTGTCGCGAACCACTCGCTGGGGCTCCCCGACCTCGGGCTGACGAACCTGGGCGACGTGCTCATCGACGCCGGACGCATCACGCGGGCCGTCGAGCTGCCGCTGCTCGTCGACATCGACACGGGCTGGGGTCATGCCTTCACGATCGACCGCGCTGTCCGTGAACTCGAGAGCATCGGTGTGGCCGGCGTGCAGATCGAGGATCAGGCCGGTGCGAAACGTTGCGGTCACCGTCCGAACAAGGCTGTCGTCGAGAAGACGGAAATGGTGGAGCGCGTGCGTGCCGCGGCGGCTGCCCGCGCGGACGAGTCGTTCGTCATCGTCGCGCGAACCGACGCCCGGGCGGTGGAAGGGCTCGACCAGGCCGTCGCGCGGGCCGAGGCCTACGTGAGGGCCGGCGCGGACGTGATCTTCGCGGAGGCGCCGGAGAGCGCAGAGGAACTGCGCGTGTTCAGCGAGAGGCTCGAGGTGCCGGTGCTCGCGAACATCACGGAGTTCGGCATGACGCCGCTGCTGACGCTCGACGAGCTGCGAGACGTGGGAGTTGCGATTGCGCTCTATCCGCTGTCAGCCGCCCGCGCCGCAGCACGTGCGGCGCAGACCGTCTACGGCGCTATCCGCGCGGAGGGCACACAGGTTGGCGTGCTCGAGTCCATGCAGACTCGTGACGAGCTGTACGACGTCCTCGACTACCTGCGGTTCGAGCGTGCGCTCGATGCAGTGCGCAAGGAGGACGCCTGAGCCGTCCGGAGCCCGACGGGCTCCTGTTGGAGCTCGCGGATTACGCACTCGGAGCGGGCGGCTTCGGCGCCGACACGCTTGCGACCGCCCGACTCGTGCTCGCCGACTCACTCGGCTGCGCCGCGCTCGCCTCGACGTACGAAGCCTGCGCACGGCTCCTGGGCCCGATCGTTCCCGGAACGGTGGTCCCGGACGGCGCGCGCGTACCGGCGACGAGCTACGAGCTCGACCCGGTCAAGGCGGCGTTCGACACCGGCGCCCTGATCCGCTGGCTCGACTACAACGACACCTGGCTGGCGGCGGAGTGGGGGCACCCGTCCGACAACCTCGGCGGCATCCTCGCGCTCGCCGATCACCTCTCGCGGACGGGGCGGTCGGTAACGGTCGGCGACGTCCTCACAGCCTCCGTCGTGGCGCACGAGATCCAGGGCGTGCTTGCTCTCGACAACTCGTTCAACCGCGTTGGCCTCGATCATGTGCTGCTGGTGGAGATCGCCACGACTGCGGCCGCGGGCCGACTGCTCGGACTCGGCCGCGACGCGCTCGTCTCAGCGCTCTCGAACGCGTGGGTCGACGGGCACCCGCTGCGCACGTACCGGCACGCGCCGAACACCGGCTCCCGCAAGTCGTGGGCGGGCGGCGATGCGACGAGTCGCGGTGTGCGTCTGGCTCTGATGGCCGCGACGGGCGAGCTGGGCTACCCGTCTGCGCTCACGGCGCCGCGCTGGGGCTTTCAGGACGTGCGGTTCGGCGGTAACGAGGTGACGCTGGCGCGCCCGCTCGACAGCTACGTGATGGACAACATCCTGTTCAAGGTCGCGTACCCGGCCGAGTTCCATGCCCAGACCGCTGCCGAAGCCGCGATCAGGCTGCACGACCGGGTGACTGGACGCCTCGAGGAGATCGACCGCATCGAGGTGCGGACGCAGGAGTCGGCGATTCGGATCATCGACAAGCGTGGGCCGCTCACGAATCCGGCCGACCGCGACCACTGCCTGCAGTACGTGATCGCCCTCGGCTTGATCTATGGCACGGTCGCCGATCATCACTACCAGGACGACATGGCGGCGGACGAGCGCATCGACCGGTTGCGCGGGTTGATGGTCGTCGAGGAAGACCCGCGCTACACGCGTGACTATCTCGACCCGGAGAAACGGTTCATTGCGAACGCAGTGCGCGTCGTCTTCGCAGACGGCAGCGCGACGGAACTGGCGGAGGTGGAAGTTCCTCTCGGCCATCCACGCCGCCGGGCGGAGGCGATCCCTCTCCTGCGGGAGAAGCTGCTCACGAATCTCGGCGCCGCCTACGGAGACGAGCGCGCCCTGCCGCTTGCGGTGTTGCTGCTGGAGGACGCTGACGTGCCGAAGTGGCAGGCGAGCGCCCTGCTCGACCGATTGGTGCTGTGAACCGCCGGGTCGCGTTCTGCATCGCGGCCATGACCGCATCCCAGGTCGCCATCTACATCGCGCGACCGATCACCTCGTACCGCCTGCTCGGTCTCGGGGCAGGGGTACGCGAGGTGGGGTTCGTAACCGCTGCGTTCGCGCTACTGCCGCTCTTCCTCGCCATCCCGCTCGGCCGGTCGGCCGACCGCGGTCGGTTGCCGCTCGTCACGGTCGGCTGTGCGATCCAGGTGATCGCCTGTGTCCTCCTGGCATGGGCAGAGTCACCGCTGACGCTCGGCGCGGCGAGCGCAGTGCTCGGTCTCGGTCACCTCGGAGTCGCGCTCGGGGTGCAAGAGGTGATCGCGCGCGAGTCCGGCGACAGCCATCACGATCGTGACTTCGGCCTGCTGACGGCGGGCGTCGCGCTGGGCCAGATGATCGGGCCACTGGTCGGCGGACTGGTGCTCGACCAGGGGGACTCGCTCCTTTCCGCAACGAGACACGCGATGCTGATCGCCGCAGCGGTCGTCGTGCCGGCGACCGTGTTCGCCGCGATCGGCGAGCGGGGGCGGGGTAGAGCAGACGACGATGCGGTCTCAGGGCGTGGCAGCGTGCGTACGATCTTGCATACACGCGGCGTGCCCGCTGGGATCTTCGCGAGTATTGCCGTGCTCTCGGCGTCCGACATCTTCACCGCCTACATGCCGGTGATCGGCGAGCAGCGCGGTATCGGGCCGGGCGCTGTGGGTGTGCTGCTGGCGCTCCGCGCGGGAGCCACCATGTCCTCGCGCGTCGGGATCGGCCGGATCGTCGCGCGCGTCGGCCGCGAACGGCTGATCATCCTCAGCGCGTTGGCTGCCGCGCTGTCGCTGGGTGCGATCTCGTTCGTGCACGGTGTCGTGCCACTCGCCGTTCTGTGCGTGATCACCGGCATCGGTCTCGGCTTCGGGCAGCCGCTCTCGATGACGCTGATCGTCCAGCTGGTCCCCCAGTACGCACGGGGGACAGCTCTCGCAGTGCGACTGACGGGAAATCGCGTCGGCCAGGTGGCCGCTCCGGCAGCCGCAGGGGTCGTCGCTGGCGGTGCGGGAGCACGGGCGGTCTTCTGGGTGCTGAGCGGTCTGCTCGGGTGCTCGGCGCTCGCGATTCGCCGTGCGCCGAGGGCTGCGTTCGGCGGGCCGACCGACGAAGAAGCCGTCGTCGACGCCTAGTCTAGGCGGCTGCAGGGCCGATCTGGTTCAGCAGCGCCGAGATCGTGGCGTCCTGCTGTGCGATGCGCTGGTCGCGGGCCGCGAGCTCCACGGTCAATGCCTCGAGGCGCCACGTACTCAGTGCCGGCTCGACGACCGCGATGCGAGGTGAGCTCTAGGCGGCTGCAGGGCCGATCTGGTTCAGCAGCGCCGAGATCGTGGCGTCCTGCTGTGCGATGCGCTGGTCGCGGGCCGCGAGCTCCACGGTCAATGCCTCGAGGCGCTCGCGCAACGCCGTCTCGACGACCGAGGAGCCCGCAAGCGCCGCGCTGGGTGCGTTCGTTTCGGCGTTCTTCCGGCCACTTGTCGTCACGCGGAGGTCGTCCCATTGCTCACTGATGACGCCGGCCAGCGCAACCCGGGTGAGGAACCCGAGCTCGACGAGAACCTCGCCGAGCTTCGCGCCGCTCTCCCGTTGCGCGGCGAGCGCCTCGTCGAGCTGCTCCGCCGTGATCAGCCCACGCTCGACGATGATGTCGCCGAGCCGCCGTTTTGCCGCAGATGCCATGGTTTTCCCGATATCGGCGGGCGGGTTTTGCCCGGCATCCCTCGTCTGGTGGGCCACGGTATGAGTTTGGAATGAGCCGTTCGGCCCATTGTCCGTCAGACGCCGCTGTTAGATGATTACGGAGACGATCCCGCCATGCGGCGCCTCCTCTCGAGCTTGATCCTCGCTCTGCTCTTGCCTGCGACCGCGCAGGCCGGCGTTCGCGTGTCCGCGTTCTACTACCCGTGGTACGGGACGTCGGCGCGCGACGGTGCGTTCCAGCACTGGGCCCAGCGCGGACATGCGCCGCCGAACGACATCGCGTCGGCGTACTACCCGTCGCGCGGGCTGTACTCGTCGTCGGATGCGCTCGTCACCGGCCAGCAGATGGATGACCTGCGCGGCGCCGGCGTCGAGGAGGTCGCCGTCTCGTGGTGGGGCCCGGGCTCACCGGAGGATCGTCGGCTTCCCGAAGTCGCCGCGGCAGCGCGCGCCGACGGTCTCAGGCTGGCCGTGCACCTCGAGCCGTACAGCGGCCGCACAGTCGCAAGCACCGTCGCGGATGTGACGTACCTGCGTACCACCTTCGGTATTCGCACCTTCTACCTCTACCGGCCGCTCGATCTGCCGATCGCGGAATGGGCGGCGGCGAAGGCCGCGCTCCATTTCGACGGCACGATGATGTACGCGCAGACTGCGATGGTGGGTGCTGCGGCAGCGGGCGGGTTCGACGGTGTCTACACCTACGACATCGTGGTCTATGACGGTGGAAAATTCGCTCGGCTCTGCGCACAGGCCCACGCTGTGAAGCTGCTCTGCGCCCCTTCGGTCGGGCCGGGCTACGACGCACGTCGCGGCAGCGGTGATCCAGTCGTGAAGTTACGACGCAACGGCGCAACGTACGACTCGATGTGGAAGATGGCAATCAGCGCAGGAGCCGACCGTGTGACGATCACGTCGTACAACGAGTGGCACGAAGGCACGCAGATCGAGGCGGCCTCGTCGATGCCGAAGCGCCGCGGACAGTTCCGCTACCTCACCTACGACGGGGCGTGGGGGCTGCACGGCGCGGCAGCCGAGCGCTCCTATCTGACGCGTACGCGCTACTGGGCAGATGTCTTCCGCAACACGTCGCCCGTGCAGCTGAAGACCAGAGCGTCGTAGACGGAGGCTTCTGCGACGCCGCGGAGTTGCAGGTGCTCCAGGTCGACGACCGCGTCGGGCCACGTCGCGATTCCGATCGACGCCGCCCCCTCGTCCGAGCCGAACCCGAGCAGCGCATCGAGCGAGATCACGCCTCGCTTGCCGGTCTGGCGACGCGCGATGCCTTCGAGCTCGCGGAGCTCTTCGAGTGGATCGATGCGCGCGTTCGAGTCGGAGCCGATGCACATGCCGATCTCGCGGTGGCACACGCGGGCCACCGGGATGAAGCCGTCACCGAGGTTCGCCTCGGTGGTGGGGCACACGCAGATCCGCGCCCCGGCATCACGCAGCAGATCGAGCTCATGGCCGTCGGCGTGCGTCGCGTGGACGACGGTCGTCCGCGGGCCGAGGCAGCCCGTCCGCTCGAGGAGCTCGATGGGGCGCACGCCGTACTCTGCCAGGCACTCGTCGATCTCGCGCGGCTGCTCATCTGCATGCACGTGGAGCGGGAGGTCGTGCTCGAGCGCGTACCGGCCGAGTTCTGCCAGCGCGTCGCTCGGGCAAGCCCGAACGGAGTGGGGGGCGACGCCGACGCGTATGCCTTCATCCCGCAGGGCCTCGAGCTCGCGGAGATAGTCGGCGACCGACTCCTGCCGGAAGCGCGGGATGCCGCCGCGGAGGTAGCACGCATGGAGCAACGTGAGCTCGATACCCGCCTCGGCTGCTGCGTCCGCGGCTGCGCGTGCCTCGTCGAAGCCGAGGTAGTGGAACTCGCCGACGGCCGTATAGCCGTTGGCGCGAAGCTCGCGGTAGACCTCGACGTATTCGCTCCTCACGTCCTCGACGCTCAACGAGGCGGCCAGGACGAGCATCTCCTCGCGCCAGGCCCAGAAGTCGCCGCCCCGGTCACGCCCACGCAGGGCGCGCTGGAAGGCGTGGCAGTGAGCATCCACGAAACCGGGAATCGTCAGCGTCGGCACGTCCGTATCCTGTCAGCGTGGCCGTGCGCAGCGTCTCTCCTCTTCTCGCGCAGCTGCCGAACGGGCTGACGATCTTCCGTCTGGCGCTGATCCCGCCGTTCGCCGCCTTCATCCTCGCCTCCGACAACGGCCGGACGTGGTGGGGCGGGTCGCTGTTCCTGGTCGCGGGCATCACCGACCAGATCGACGGCTTCCTCGCTCGCCGCTGGCACGTGGAGTCGAGGTTCGGGCAGTTCGCCGACCCGCTCGCCGACCGGCTGATGATCGGTGTCGCGGTGATCCTCGAATGGCACGCCGGGCGCCTTCCGTGGGCTGCACTCGCGATCCCGCTCCGCGACGTGCTGCTGCTCGCCGTTACGCCGACGATGCTCGCCCGCGGCTACCAGTTCAAGGTAAACCTGCTCGGCAAGGCGGCGACCTGGCTCCTCTTCCTCGGCGTGGGTTGCTCGATTGTCACCCACCCGTCGACCGAGTGGCCGCTCTGGATCTTCTGGACGGGCTTCGTCCTCGCGATCGCGTCCCTCGTTTTGTATGGGCGCAAAGCGCGGAAGGAGGTACTGGCATGAGATCACTCGCGTTCCTGAGTCGTCACTGTCGGCGCCCGGCCGGAGGGGACAGTGCTCTGCACGAACCCGGAAGGCCGGGTGGCGACAGGGGCGGCAGCCTGCGGCGGAGCCCGGCTCCGCCGGGCGGGAGCCGAAGGCGGTCAGGGGCGTGAGAGCAGTCGTAATGGCGGGCGGCGAGGGTACGCGCCTGCGGCCGTTGACGTCGAATCAGCCGAAGCCGATGGTTCCCATCGTCGGCAAGCCGTGCATGGAGCACATCATCGAGCTGCTGCGCGACCACGGCTTCGAGGACATCGTGATCACCGTCGCGTTCTTGCCGCAGGCGATCCGTTCGTACTTCGGCGACGGCGAGAGCCTTGGCGTGAACATCGAGTACTCCGTCGAGGAAAGCCCGCTCGGCACGGCCGGCTCGGTGCGGCTCGCGAGCGACCGCCTGGACGAGACGTTCCTCGTCATCTCCGGCGACGCGCTCTGCGACATCGACCTCTCGAGCATCGTCGCGGCGCACAAGGCGAAGGGCGCCGACGTGACGATCGGCCTCAAGTCGGTCGAGAACCCGCTCGAGTTCGGGATCGTCGTCACCGACGAGGAGGGCAAGGTCGAGCGGTTCCTCGAGAAGCCGTCGTGGGGCCAGGTGTTCTCCGACACGATCAACACCGGCATCTACGTGCTCGAGCCGGAGGTGCTGCGCCACATCCCGACCGACCGGCCGTACGACTTCTCGAAGGAGCTGTTCCCGCTGCTGCTCGAGATGGGCCGCCCGATCTACGGGCACGTCTGCGACGGCTACTGGCAGGACATCGGGAACCTCGACCAGTACCGGCAGGCGAACTTCGACGCGCTCGACGAGAAGGTGCGCCTGAACGTTCCTGGGCTGAAGATTCGCGGTGACGTCTGGATCGGCGAGCGCGTCGAGATCGACGACGTCGAAGGAGTGGAGGGGCCCGCGTTCATCGGCAACTACTCCACTGTGTCACCGGAATCGTCGGTCGGCCCGTACACGGTGCTCGGACCAGCGACGACGCTGCGCGAGCGCGCGCGCGTCTCCCGCTCGGTGATCGATGCGTCCTGCTACATCGGGCGCAGCGCGGTGATCGAAGGAGCGATCCTCGGCCGCAATTGCGACGTGCGGCCGCATGCGCGCGTGCACGAGGGCGTCGCGATCGGCGACCAGGTCACGCTCGGCGACCAGTCGGCGGTCTTCCCCGGCGTGCGCATCTATCCGTACAAGGAGGTCGAGTACGGCGCCCAGATCCACGAGAGCTTGATCTGGGAGTCGCGCGCGACGACGCGCGTCTTCTCACAGGACGGCGTCGTCGGCCTCGTCAACGTCGACCTGACGCCGGAGGTCGCACTCCGCTTCGGCGCCGCGCTCGGCACGTCGCTCAAACGTGGGGCGCGCGTTGTCGCGAGCCGCGAGAGCGCGCCGGCCTACCGGATGATCAAGCGGGCGCTGATCTCCGGCCTCAACTCGACCGGCGTGCAGGTGGCCGACCTACGCACGTTGCCCGCTCCCGTCGGCAAGCACCTGCTGAAGACGCAGGGCTACGACGCTGCGTTCCACGTCGGCGCCTCCACAACGGACCCGGAGGCCGTGCAGATCAGGCTCTTCCAACGCCCAGGCGTCGCGCTCTCCGTCGCAATGCAGAAAGAGGTCGAGAAGCACTTTCTCCGCCAGGAGCTGCGCCGCGTGCCGTTCGGCGCGATCGGCTCTGTCAGCTACCCGGCCCGCGCGCGCGAGAGCTACGCGAGCGACCTGCTCGGCGAGCTCGACGTCGAGGCGATCCGCGGGCACGGCTTCCGGATCATCGTCGACTACGGGTACTCCGCCGGAAGCTACGTCCTACCGCTCGTTCTGGGGCCGCTCGGCGTTGAGGCGATCACCTCGCACGCGTTCGAGTCCGACTCGGGCACGGCGCCGGTCCGCATCGCGGAGACGATCGACCAGGCGCGGCGGCTCGTGCCGGCGATCGAGGCGACCTTCGGCGCGGTCTTCGACCGCTCCGCCGAGCGGCTGTTCCTGATCGACGAGACCGGCCGGGAGATCCGTCCCGACCAGGCGCTCCTGCTCTATCTGCATCTGCTCAAGCTGAACGGCGGCACCGGCACGATCGCCGTCCCGATCACGGCCACGAGCCAGGTCGAGCAGGTCGTCGGCGACAAGTTCAAGGTCGTCCGCACGCAGGCCTCGCTCGCGGGCCTGACCCAGGCGGCGAGTGAGGACGGCGTGATCTTCGCCGGTGCGCCCGGCGGCGGCTACGTCTTCCCGGGCTTCTTGCCCGCCTACGACGCGATTGCGTCGCTCTGCAAGCTCCTCGAGTTGCTCGCGGCGGTCGAGCAGCCCCTCTCGACGCTCGTTTCACAGCTTCCGCGCCCGACGCTGATCCACAGGCAGGTGCAGTGCCCCTGGGCGTTGAAGGGGACGGTGATGCGTGTCCTGAACGAGCGCTACGCCGACGGCGACGTCGACGTGACCGACGGGATCAAGATCTTCGACGATCGCGGCTGGGTGCAGGTGCTCCCGGACGCGGATGAGCCAACGATCCACCTCTATGCCGAGGGGGACACGACCGAGTCCTCCGAGGACCTCGAACGTGAGCTCCGAACGCTCGTCACGGACGTGATCGAGCGGGAGGAGATCGGCGCCCGCAGCTGAACCCTGAGAGTTCGCCCCGCGGTGAGCTTGAGCCTTCCGGCCGCGCTGGACAGCGCGATTCCGCGTCCTCGGTCGACCCGATAGCGCCGCTATCGACGCTCCCTGCGTCCTTGCCTCGCGGTGTCCAACACACCCAGAAGGCGAAGCGCACCACAGGGCGAACTCTTAAGCTGAGGTTGACGGTTCCGGCAGTCTCTGCTGGAATCTGAGTTCAGCCTGCGGCACCCCGAACGACGACGAAAGGCGGCACCACCGTGGAACCGCTCCCTGATCTCGGCTCGCTTGAAGACAGCGCGCTGAAGGCACTGATCGAAGAGCTCGAGCAAGAGGAGCGCGAGGTCAGCTACCAGCGCCGCCTGTTGCACGGAAAGATCGACATCCTGAGAGCCGAGCTCGTGGCCCGGCTGCAGTCCTCCGGCGGTCGCAGCGTGCTCGACCAGGTCGACGTCGACCGGCTGACGGAGATCCTGACCGGAAAGGCGGCTCCGCAAGCCTGATGAGTGTCGTGTACTGCCAGGAGTGCGGGTTCCAGAATCCGGAGTCCGCGAACTACTGCTCGCGGTGCGGTGCGCTGCTCTCTAGGGGCGAGCCTGCAGCGGAGACGACGCAGACGTTCTCTCCGGAGGAGGTGCGCGACCACCTCGAGCAGGAGGACTTCGGCCTGGAAGGGCCGGCGCTCGTCGTGCGCGCCGGCGGCGGGCGGGCGGGGGAGAGCTTCAAGCCCGACGGCGAGCGGACGCGCATCGGCCGCTCGCCTGACTGCGAGATCTTCCTGGACGATGTCACCGTCTCGCGCAACCACGCGGTGCTGGTGCAGCAGAACGGCAAGTTCCATGTCGAAGACCAGGGCTCGCTCAACGGGACGTTCGTCAATCGGAAGCGGATCGACAACTCGCCGATCGCCGAGGGCGACGAGTTGCAGATCGGTAAGTACCGGATGACCTTCATCGCATGACGACGACTGCTTCTCAGCGCGAGCGCTTTTTCCGGATCGGCGAGGTCGTCCGGCGTCTGACCGCGGATTTTCCGGACATCTCGATCTCGAAGATCCGCTACCTCGAGGACGAGGGCCTGCTCACGCCCCGGCGCACTCAGGGCGGGTACCGCCTGTTCAGCGAGGCCGACCTCGAGCGGCTGCAGACGATCCTGCGGCTTCAGCGCGACGAGTTCCTGCCGTTGCGCGTGATCCGCGACGAGTTGGACGCGCCGGGCCAGAAGGAACGCAAGCGGCGCCGCCCGACCGCGCTTGGCGCAGAGGAGGAGACGATCGAGCTGGACGAGTTGTGCGAGCGCGCGGGGATCGACCCGGGGCTCGCGAAGGAGCTCGAGGACTTCGGACTGCTCGCACCACAGGGCACCGCGCGCGAGAAGCGGTATCTCGAATCGGACATCGATGTCGCCGCCACGTGCGCGCAGCTGATGCGCTACGGCGTCGACCCGCGCAACCTGCGCACGTTCCGCACCGCAACGGGACGGCAGGCCGCATTGATCGAGCAGCTCGTCGCGGCGTCGTTGCGTGGGCGGAACACGGAGCGCCGGGAGACGGCGCTGCGCGATCTGCAGCAGCTCGCCGAGCTCGCGAGCGAGTTGTCGTCGCTCCTGTTCTGGCGCGACCTGCGAGACTTCTCTCAGTGATCGACCTGCGTTCGAAGATTCGGGAAGTCCAAGACTTCCCGACCCCCGGCGTGGGGTTCAAGGATTTCACCCCGTTGCTTGCCGACCCGCAGGCGCTCCGCGAGACCGTCGACCAGCTCGCGACGTGGGTCAAGGAGAAGGACTGCGACATCGTGATCGGCGCCGAAGCGCGCGGGTTCATCCTGGGCGCCGCGATCGCAGCGCAGGCGGGCGTGGGTTTCGTGCCGGCGCGCCGCCCCGGCAAGCTCCCGCCCGAGACGATCAGCGTCACCTATGCGCTCGAGTACGGCCAGAACTCGCTCGAGCTGCATCCCGACCTGATCCCGAAGGGCTCGAAGGTGATCATCCACGACGACGTGCTTGCGACCGGGGGCACCGTCGAGGGGATCAAGAAGCTCGTCGAGCAGCTTGGCGCTGTCGTCGTCGGCACGTGTTTCATCATCGAGCTGACGTTCCTCGACGGCCGCAAGCGCCTCGACGGCACCGACGTGCACGCCTTGATCACCTACTGATCAGGCCCAAAACGTCCGATGGATGGGGTAGGACCTGCCCATGTACGACACGCTCACCACGTCCTACACGTTCAGCTGCCCGATCCACGGTGAGACGCAGGTGCGCCTGTCGCGCTTCCGCCGGCTCGAGCAGTTGCCGGGTGCGCTGCATCCGGCGGTCTTCCGCGTCGAGTTCGAGTGCGGATGCGGCGCAGACCATCCGGGCCTCGTCACGCACGAGGATCTGGACTGGGCGCCGCTCGGCCTGCACGACGACACGCAGTACGTGAACCTGATGACCTCGCGCGTCGAGGCGCTCGCGGGGGAGTTCGGCGAGCTGGCCGCTTCCCGGATCAAGAAGGGCGAGTGGCCGTGGAGCTTCTTCTGCTGGCCGGAGGAACGGCCGCGCCCGGTGTTCCCGTCGGCGTTCAAGCTGCTCGCACCTGCGGCGAGCGGCGACCGTGTCGGGCTCGCGGTGCAGTGCCCGGCGTGCGGGAAGGTGTCGATCAACCTCGTCTCGCGGGCGCACGTCGACGTGCCGTTCGTGAACGACCGCGAAGTGGGGGTGGTGGGCCACCACTTCCACCAGGACGTCGAAGCGACCCTGGCGGAGTTCCAGGCGGAGCTCTGGTCGGGCTCCTTCGACGCGCGCCGCCTCGGACTTGAGTAACGGGTTCCCTCCCGCCAGGGATTCTGGTTCTCGGCGGTCCGCCGATACCTGAGGTGGGTCTTCGATGAGCGTCCTACCGCCGCAGCCGATGCGGGGAGCCGCGTTGCTTCTCGCGCACTGTTCCGCCGTCTCAGACGAGCGGGAGAGCGCTTATACGCGCCTCGAGCACAAGCTCGGGGGCGATCTGACTCGGCTGCTGGTGGTGGCACTGAGCGGCGCTCAGACGGGCCGTCGCGGCTCGTCTTCGCCGTAGACGCGCACGAAGAGAAAGATCAGAAAGCCACCGACACAACCGGCGATGAACGTCACGGCGCTGCCGAAGCCGACGGCCTGGCCGCCGATCCAGATGAAGAGCCCGAAGAAGAGGGCCCAGAGGAACGACGTGATTCCGTGATCGACCGAGGGGGGGCGCAGGTGCATCGCGCGCGATCCTAGCGGCGCGGCGCGGCGCGGGTTGCAGGTGCACGGCGCGGGGCGTTGGACCAAAAAAAATTCACCGAGCCGGTTGCGCTTTTGTCCACATCCCCCGGGAACTTTCGGCTTGCGCCTACTGCCCCCGCGAACTGCTTCGACCTACTCGCGCTCCGTGCTCGGTGCAAGACCAACCTAACCCGCAGCCCTCGTCCTGGCAAGACCTGTCCGCGCAAAAACCTTGCATTTTGCGCACAGCAAATTGCCCACATTTCCACGGTCTTTCGACGCGCCTGGGGAGAAGTCTGTGGATTGATTCCGCAGCGAGCAGCGATGCCCCCGGTCGTGGCGGGTCGAGCCGTGTTTCGTCGCTACTCGGCCAGTGCGGAGGCGTAGCGGGCGAAGAGCTTCGGGATGTCGACGCCCGGTTCGTGGAGGCCCTCGACCAGCGCTGCGATCCTGGGGGTGAGGACGATCAGATACCGGCAGCGGCCGCCGCCGGCGTTCCAGTAGGTGTGGACGACACCGCGCGGCACGAGGATCGCGGATCCGGCGGGCGCCTCGAGCTGCTGATCGCCGCGGCTGAAGCCGAGCGTGCCTTCGAGCACATACCAGGCCTCGTCGTCGGTGAAATGCACGTGACGCGGAGCGACCGGCTGCTCCGCCGAGCTCTCGCCGTCGTCGGTCCACTCGGCGATCGTGAAGTCGTCGCCCACGAGGCTCGAGCCGAGGAGTGGTGGCACGCTCATTGCTCGATCCCAACAGGTGGGCCGGATGGAGCGGTTCTTCGCCAGCTTTCCATAACGTTGACTCTCGTGCATACGCGGGAAACCCTTGGTCGAATGGTTTCGGTCTTCCGGGCAGTGGCTAGACAACCCTCTGCGTGGCAACGGAGACGGACATCCTCCTGCTGAGCGACGACCTGCGGCAGCTGGTCGACGTGGCGGAGGAACGCGGCAACGTGCTGCAGTCGGAGTTGAACGAGGTGCTCGAGCCGCTGAGCCTCGACGCGCTCGAGACCGACGCCGTCTACCGCGAGCTCGAGACGCGCCAGATCGACGTCGTCCTGGACGTCAACGAGGACGGCGAGATCGAGGCCCAGCCGAAGCCCGAGCCGGAGCCGCAGCAGCCGCTGCAGATCTCCTGGGAGACGACGACCGACGCGCTGCAGCTCTTCCTGCGCGAGGCCGGCCGCCATCCGCTCCTGACCGCCGCCCAGGAAGTCGAGCTCGCGAAGAAGATCGAGAAGAACGACATGGCCGCGAAGACGCGGATGATCCAGTCCAACCTGCGCCTCGTCGTCTCGATCGCGAAGAACTACCGCAACCAGGGCTTGCCGTTCCTCGACCTGATCCAGGAAGGCACCCTCGGCCTGATCCGCGCCGTCGAGAAGTTCGACTGGCGCCGCGGCTACAAGTTCTCCACCTACGCCACGTGGTGGATCCGCCAGGCCGTCGCCCGGGCGCTCGCCGACAAGGCCCGCACGATCCGCATGCCCGTCCACATCGTCGAGCGCATGCAGAAGATGAATCGCGCCGAGCGGTCGCTCTGGGCCGTCCTAGGCCGCGAGCCGACGCTCGAGGAGATCGCCGAAGAGGCGAACTTGCCGCTGAAGCAGGCCCAGGAGGTCAAGGCAGCGGCGCGTGCCTCGTCGTCACTCGACGCGCCGGTCGGCGAGTCCGACGACGCCACCCTCGGCGACTTCGTCGCCGGCGAAGGACCGTTGCCCGACGAGCAGGTCGAGGACTCCCTCCGCTCGCAAGCCCTCGCCGACGCGCTGCACGCCCTTTCCGATCGCCACCGCGCCGTCGTGATCCTCCGCTACGGCCTGGACGACTCGGAGCCGAAGACGCTCGAGGAGATCGGCCGCCGCCTTGGCTTGACTCGGGAACGCGTACGGCAGATCGAGGTCGAGGCGTTGAAGCGCCTCGCAACCCTCCACGAGATGGAGTCCGTCGCCTACACCTAGTTACGGGCGGCGCGCTGACTCGCTCGCATACCTAGATGAACCTGATTCGCGGGGTTTGCGAACCAGGTTCACGAGTTTCCGAACTCGGGTGCCAGGCCCGAAACGCTTGAATCTGGTTCGGCTGAGACCGAATCAGGTTCAGCTAGAGGCTTGATGTGGAATTGGGTGCCTGCGGGGATGGCTCAGACCAAGCAGGTCGTTCGGGTCGGACGCAGGGCATAGCGGGGTCTACGTTCAAGCCCGAACCGGGCGAGCTGCGCAGCGTCTGAGCCACCATCCGCGGGTGCGCGGGCATTTCACATCAAGCCTCTAGTAGGACTTTGTCGGTTCGTTGAAGGGTCCTCTGCTTCCGCCGCGAACGGTGTCCGTGGTAGCGGTCATCGTGTGGGAGGAGCGGAATGGAAGCTGCAGTTGCATTTGAGGTGTCGGCGGCGGAGACGCGTCAGCGGTTGGAGGGGTTCGTTGAGGGCGTCGCGGCGCGTCTGCCGCATGTTCGGCAGCGCGCGAATGCGCTCGTTTATGTGCGCGGCCTGATTGAGCACGGCGGGCGTAAGAGTCTGCAGCCGACGCTGTTTCGTCTGGGCGAGTCGTCGGCGCGGTATGAGTCGGTGCAGCAGTTTCTGGCCGACTCGCCGTGGGATCCGGATCTGCTCGTGCGCGCTTGTGCTGAGCGGGTGGCGCCCGAGATCGGGGTGCTCGCCTGGGTCGTCGACGACACCGGGATCGTCAAGGACGGCAAGCACTCGCCGGGGGTGAAGCGCCAGTACTCGGGCACGCTGGGCAAGATCGGCAACTGCCAGGTGACGGTGAGCGTGCACGCTGCCGGGGCGCGGGGGACGCTGCCGCTCGGCTTCTCGCTCTATCTGCCGGAGGAGTGGTGTGCCGACGCTGAGCGGCGCCAGAAGGCGAAGATCCCCGAGAGCGTCGTCTTCCAGACAAAGCCGCAGCTCGCGTACGCGCTCGCAGAACGGGCAGCGGGCTGGGAGCTGCCGGCGGCGCCGATCCTCGCCGACTGCGCCTACGGCGACGACAGCGTCTTCCGGACGCGGCTGCACGCGCTCGACCTCGAATACGTCCTCGCCGTGTCCGCCCAGGTCAGCGTCTACGGGCCGGAGACGACCTTTGCGGTGCCGGAGCGCAACGGCAAGACCGGCCGGCAGCGGTCGGTCGCCCGGCCCGACCGCAAACCCGAGTCGGTGCGTGCGCTCGCCGAGCAGCTGCCCGCGCACGCCTGGAAGACGCTGCCCTGCCGCACAACCCCTGCAGGCGAAGAGGTCTCGAGTCGCTTCGCTTTCGTCCGCGTCGTCGCCACCCACCCGGTCAGAAACGACAACCAGCCGCCGCGCGAGGAATGGCTGATCATCGAGTGGCCCGCCGGCAGCGAGGCGCCGAGCGACTACTGGCTCTCCAATCTCCCCGCCGACACAGAGCGCGGACGGCTCGCCCGGCTCGCCCGGCTGCGCTGGACGATCGAGCTCGACTACCGCCAGCTCAAGGGCGAGCTCGGACTCGACCACTACGAAGGCCGCAGCTACCCGGGCTTCCACCACCACTGCGCGCTCGTCACCTGCGCGCACGCATTCCTGACGCTGGAGCGGCTCGACCCAAAAGCGCGGCGGCCGGCCTGACGCTGCCGCAGGCGGTGCTGCTCCTACAGCCCGTCCTGCGCTGCTGGGCCGGCCGCTGCCGCACCTGCGATCAATCCGTCGACCTCGAGCAACTCATCCTCGCCCCACGACGTGAGTAACAAAGTCCTACTAGGAGCATGGGTCAGTAACGGGGTCCATCCGGGCGTGGTCCTAGCCTCTCTCTTGTCAGCGAGTCAAGGGGGAGGCGATGGCGGCGACGGCGGTGGCTGAGGCAGTTGCGGGGCAGGGGCGGCTGGTGGAGGTCGAGCCGGCGGCGGTGGTCGCCGAGGAGCGCCGGCCGGCGGGCGAGGAGAAGACGTTCCGGCCGTACGACCCCGACCAGGTGCTGTTGATGGCGCCGGTGCTGCAGGAGTGGATACCGGAGGGCGATCTGGCGCACTTCGTCTCCGACTTGGTCGAGACGGCGCTGGATCTGGGGCCGATCTATGCCGCCTATCGGGAGGAGCGGGGCTATCCGCCCTATGACCCGCGGTTGATGCTCAAGCTCTTGATCTACGGCTACGCCAACGGGGTGGTCTCCTCGCGCAAGCTGGAGGCGGCGACCTACCGCGATGTGGCGGTGCGGATGTTGTGTGCCGACCAGCACCCGGACTATCGCTCGATCGCGCGTTTCCGGGCGCGCCACTTGGAGGCGCTGGCGGAGCTGTTTGTGCAGGCGCTGCGGTTGTGCAAGCAGGCGCGGCTGGTCGGG
>JBKJQL010000089.1:0-2815 GCA_046594035.1 Gaiellaceae bacterium | reverse complement strand
CATCTACTCGGGTCCGGCGCCGGTCGGGCAGCACGAGCTCTCGTGGGTTGTCACGTTTCACAGCGCGACGCGGGGCGAGAGCTTCGAGCTCAAGTCTTCGATCACGTTCTCGCTAGGGAGCGCGCCCTCTTCGTTCGACGTGCGCTCTCATCTTCTTCCAGGGTCGAAGCACCTTGCCGATCGCCTCGCGTCGCGGGTCGTCTCAACCGTGAACGGCGAGAGGACGAACCTCGAACCACGTAGCTCGCTCAAGTACACGAAGCGCTGATTGCTCGGCAAGGCTCGCGCCGCCGTCTGGTTCGAGACGGCCGCCCGGCCATCGCAGGGGACGACCATCCCGGCCTCGGCGGGGTCGTGTATCATTGATGGCCTTGGACTCTCGCTCTCGCTCCCTGACGTCACTCACGAGGAAGGCGGCCTGTGTCGCCGCGCTCCTCTGTGCGACCGGCGTCGCGCACGCGGCGCCCAGCGACAAGAGCAAGCCCGCCGATCCGGCGCCCGGTGCGAGCGCGCCCGCGACGTCGAGCGTGCGTGCGGCCGCCGAGACGGCCATCGTCGCCAAGCCCGTCGTCAAGCCGGGCAAGAAGGGTGCGCAGGGCACCGGCTCCGGAACGCTCGCCGGTCCGGGCGGCCGCCCCGCCGCCAACGGCGCAAAGCTCCCGGATGCGCTCCGCAAGCAACTCGAGAAGCAGCTCGAGGCGCGCATCGATCGTGACTTCACGCAGATCAAGGCGCTGCGCGGCGAGGCCATCGGCCTCCTCACCACCTTCGTCGCCGAGACACCGCGCGAGGCGCGCGAGATGCCCGTGGCGCTCCTCCGCCTCGGCGAGCTGAAGTGGGAGCTGGAACGCGAGCAGTTCGTCGAGCGCTTCCGCGCGTGGGAGGCGAAGCCCGTCGACCAGCGCGGCCCGAGCCTCGACCCTAATTTTCAGCCCTCGCGCGACCTCTTCGCGCGCGTCCTCAAGGACTATCCCTGGTTCAACCAGTACGACCTCGCGCTCTACGTCGACGGCTTCCTCGCCTATGAGCAAGGCAAGCAGGACGAGGCGATCGATCGCTTCAACCGCATCCTCAAGGATTTTCCGCGCTCGCGGTTCGTCGCCGACGCGCACATGGCGCGCGCCGAGTCGCTCTTCAACGGCAAGTACGACTACGCCGCGGCGCTCCTCGAGTACGAGGAGGTCCTCAAGTTCAAGAACAGCGAGCTCTACGGGCTCGCGCTCTTCAAGAGCGCGTGGTGCATGTGGCGCCTCGGTCGCAGCGAAGAGGCCGCGAAGCGCTTCGTCAGTGTCTTCGAGGTGACCGACGCTTCCTCAGGTGGCGCCAAGGCGAACGCCGCGCAGAGAAAGCAGCTCGACGAGCTCCAGGCCGAAGCGCTCAAGTACCTCGTCGAGGTCTTCACCGAGGACGAGAAGAACACCGCGCAGGACGTCTACGGCTTCCTCACGAAGATCGGCGGCGATCGGTTCGCCGGCAAGGTCGTGCGCGCGCTCGCGGTGCAGTTCTACGATCAGGCCCACTACGACCGCGGTATCGAGGCCTACGAGCTGCTCCTCAAGCTCGAGCCCGCGAGCGCCGACGCCGGCTCCTGGGTCCTCCAGATCGCGCAGGGCTACAACGCCACCGAGGAGTGGCCGAAGCTCCGCACCTCGTACGAGCGCGCCGTCACCGGATTCGCGGCGGGCTCCGCGTGGGCGAAGACGCAGGGCGACCCCGCCGTCGTCGCGCGCACGAGCTCGGAGATCGAGCGGCAGCTCAAGGAGCACGCCCTTCAGCTCCACGCCAAGGCGCAGAAGGACAAGACGAGCAAGGCGGAGTTCGAGGGCGCCGCGGGCCTGTACCTCGTCTACCTCTCGAAGTTCGAGAGCGAGAAGGGCGCGTACCAGATTCATTATTATCTGGGCGAGATCTACTTCCACCACCTCGACAAGGGGAACGACGCCGCGACCCAGTACATGGCCGCCGCGCGTGGCATGCCCAAGGACGAGGCCGAGCGTGAGCCCCTGAAGACGCAGCGCCACGACGCGATCTACAACGCGATCGCCGCGCTCGAGAAGGTGCGCTTCGGCGAGCTCGAGGCGCGGAAGAAGCAGCCCCAAGGGAGCGCGTTCCAGGAGACCGAGGCGGACAAGAAGTTCGCCGAGGCCCTCGAGCTCTATGCGCAGCTCTACCCGAGCGACCCGGCGCTGCCCGAGCTCTTCTTCCGCCAGGGGCGCCAGTACTACGACTACGGCGTCTACGACGCGGCCGTGAAGATCTGGGGCTCGCTCCTCGAGAAGTTCCCGCGCAGCCAGTACGCGCTCGCGGCCGGTGAGCTCATTCTCGACTCGTTCAACCGCGCGAAGAACTACGAGAACATCGAGACGTGGGCGCGCCGCCTGAAGAGCGCGCCCGCCTTCGCGAGCGACACGAACCAGAAGAAGCTCGACACGCTGATCGTGCAGGCGGTGTTCAAGCAAGGCGAGCAGAAGGCCAACGCCGGCGAGCACTCGGAAGCGGCGAAGGCCTATCTCCGCGCCGCCAAGGAATTCCCGAACGACCCGCGCGCCGCACAGGCATGCGTGAACTCCGAGCTCGAGGCGCAGAAGGCCGGCGACACCGAGACGCTCAAGGAAGGCGCCAAGCTCGTCTCCGGCAAGGCGTACGCGAGCAAGCCCGAGTCGCCGCACGGCGTGTGGATCGCCGCGGCCACCTTCCAGTCGATGGGGCTCTTCGCGGAGTCCGCCGACTTCCACGAGGCCATCGCCGGGCTCGCGGATCGCGATCACCCGAACTACCAGAAGTACGAGCACGCCAAGGACGCCGCGTACAACGC
>JBKJQL010000289.1:0-12048 GCA_046594035.1 Gaiellaceae bacterium | reverse complement strand
AGCTCGCCCTCGACGACGAGCTCGTCGCTGCTGCCGAAGAAGAGCGGTTCAACCGGATCAAACATGTCGCAGGCTTCCCTTCACTCGCGGCTGCGTGGTGCCTCACCGAGGCCGGCCTCTCGCCGGACCAGCTCGACCATGTCGCAATCGGACGCGACCCGCGCGCGAATCTCGGCGCGAAGGTTCGCCGGACGCTGCGCCACCGCCCTGGGATCTCGTTCATCCGCGAGCGTCTGTCGAACCAGTCGGAGGTCGGCAACTTCGGAACCGCGGTCGCCGACGCGCTCGGCGTCGACCGAGGCTCGTTGCGCGCGAAGCTGCACAACGTCGAGCACCATCGCGCGCACGCGGCGAGCGCCTTCTACGTCTCACCGTTCGAGGATGCCGCCGTGCTGTCGGTGGACGGCTTCGGCGACTTCACGAGCACGATGCTGGCCGTCGGCCGCGGGACGAAGCTCGAGATCCTCGACCGCGTGCTCTTCCCGCACTCGCTCGGTCTCGCATACACGGCGGTCACTCAGTGGCTGGGGTTCCCGTACTACGGCGACGAGGGCAAGGTGATGGGACTCGCCCCGTATGGCCGTCCGGTGCACGCGGACAAGCTGCGTCAACTCGTACGCCCGAAGGACGGCCTGTTTGAGCTCGGCCTCGAGTACTTCACGCACCACACACGTGGCGTCGAGATGACGTGGTCGAACGGCGCACCGACGATCGGCCGGATCTTCTCGCACCAGCTGGAGGAACTGCTCGGGCCTGCGCGCCAGCCCGATGAGCCGGTCGATACCCACCACGAAGATGTCGCGCGCTCACTGCAGGAGGTCCTCGAGGAGACGTACCTCCAGCTCGTCAACACGCTTTGGGAGCGGACCGGCATCCCGCGACTCGCGCTCGCCGGCGGCGTCGCGCTCAACGCTGTCGCGAACGGACGGATCATTCCGGAGACGCCGTTCACCGATGTCTACATTCAGCCCGCAGCGGGCGACTCGGGCACCGCGGTCGGTGCCGCGTATGACGTGTGGCACCAAGTGGCGGGCGGGAGCCGCGGCTTCGTGATGGGCTCGGCGGACTGGGGCGCGCACTACGACGACGAGGCCTGCGCCGGCGCGCTCGCTGCGGCCGGCGTGACGGCGACGCGATACGAGGACGACGAGCTCTTCCCCTTCGTCGCGCGGAAGATCGCGGACGGTGAGGTCGTAGGCTGGTTCCAGGGCCGCATGGAGTTCGGCCCGCGTGCGCTCGGCCAGCGTTCGATCGTCGCGGATCCCCGCCGCGACGACATGAAGGACATCCTCAACGCGCGCATCAAGCACCGCGAGCCGTTCAGGCCGTTTGCGCCCTCCGTGCTCTCCGACCGCGTCGGCGAGTGGTTCGAGCAGGACTACCCGTCGCCGTTCATGGTGCTCGTCTACAAGACGCGCGTCGAGAAGCGCGAGCAGATCCCTGCCGTCAACCACGTCGACGACACCGGGCGCGTGCAGGCTGTCGAGCAGGACGTGCTGCCGCGCTACTGGCGGCTGATCTCGGAGTTCGACAAGCTCACGGGCGTTCCGATCCTGCTCAACACCTCGTTCAACGAGAACGAGCCGATCGTGATGACGCCCGTGCACGCGATCGAGACGTTTCAGAAGACGCGCATGGACATGCTCGTCCTCGGCAACTACGTCGCGCGCAGAGCCGCTTCGTAGACCTCTACGAGCGACCGCGCACACGATTCGTGCGAGAACCGGCTCGCGGCCGCGTCGCGGGCCGTTGCGCCGAGTTGCGCTCGCTCGACGGGATCGTTGAGCAGTGTCTCGATCGCCGCGCGCAGCGCCTTCGGGTCGCGGGGAGGCACGAGGACGACGCCGAAGCCATCGAGATCAGTTAGCCCACCGACCCGGCTCGCGACGAGCGGCCGCCCGAAGGCCATTGCCTCGCGCGCGGCGAGCCCGTACCCCTCGCGGCGAGAGGGGACGCACACAACCGCCGCGCGCTCGTAGTAGGCGCCGAGCTCCGACGGCGGAGCGAAGCCCACAGCGTCCGCTACACGGCTTCTCAGAGGCCCGTCACCGACGATCACGCGCGGAAGGCCCTCCGTCGCCTCTACGAACTCGAGCACGCCCTTCTCCTCGCTCAGGCGACCCGCATAGAGCACATGCGGCGGCTCTTCGGGAGCGCCTACGTGCTCGGGGAGATCGACGCCGAAAGGAACGACCTGCACGTCGCGCGCGCCGAGCGCGCGGGCCTCGTCAGCGAGGAAGCTCGACGCGGCGATCACGCGCCTCGCTCCCCGGATCAACGGGCGGACCAAAAACGGCGCCTTGCGCGCAAGCTCGATGTCCGTGCCCCACACCTGCAGCACATACGGCTTGCCCGTCGCACGGGCCGCAATCGCCGAGGGAATCCAGTGCGCGTGCACGAGGTCGGCGTCGCGTGCCGCCACCCGCGCGGCGCGCGCGTAAGCGGCGACGAACGCGGGCACGAGTGCGAGCTTCCACGGCGCTCCACGCAGGTTCTGCGCGATACCGCCGCCGTAGGCGATCCCGAAGTGCTTGAAGGTCGCAGGCGAGACGACCTCGACATCGACTCCCTGCGCGCGAACGCCTACCACGGAGTCCGCGACGAACCTGCCCGCGACGTCGTCCGCGTCGCGCGGGTACGACGTCGTCAGCACGACGACCTTCATCGCGCCCGGCGCGCGAACACGACCGGCACCGCAAGCGCGAGCGCCATCAGCGCGTAGAAGTAATAGAACTGCATCGTCAGGTAGAACGCGTTCGAGGCGATCGTGCCGGCGAGCGCGGCGGTGAAGCCCCACGCCAGCGGCCGCACGCGCGCGGCCAGTGGGTCGCCCGCCGCGGCAAGCGCACGGCCGAGGTCGCGCGCATGGTGCAGCCGCGCGAACACCCAGAGGATGAACAGCGCGAAGATCGCGGCGCCCACGAGGCCCGTCTCGACGATCAGCGCAACGAGGTAGGAGTGTGGGCCCCAGTTCGACTTGCCGGTGACGAACTCGTAGTACACGGAGAACGTGTTCAGCCCGAGCCCGAACAGCGGATGAGAATGCAGGACTTGCGGGATGAAGCTGTAGATCGAGAAGTGGACGGTCTCCGAGTTGCCGCTCGTCGTGACGCGCGACTTGAGCACGATCTGGAAGAAGTGCCACTTGGACGCGACGATCGCGACCAGCACTGCGAGTGCGGTGCCGACCGGCACGAGCAACTGCCACGACACGAGGTAGCGCCGGTAGGGGATCGCGAGGATCAGGGCGCCTACACCCAGGCCGAGGAGGCCGCTACGCGACAGCGTCGCTGCCTCGACGAAGAGCAGAAACCCAATCGCGACCATCAGCCACTTCCGCCACGGATGGCCGCGCTCGAGCCGGAGATACAGCGGTGAGAGGACGAGCAGCGGGACGATCAACATGATCCCGAGGTGGTTCGGGTCGCCCGTCATCGCGTTCGGCCGGTAGACGTTCGCGCCCTCGATCGCGCCGTACACGTTGATCTGGCTCGCGCCCCCGGTCAAAGGCGAGAGCACGCTGGCGTCGAGGTTGCCTCCCCGCCGCGCGTCGAGCAACTGCAAGAGCCCGTACACCGCGTTGACCACGATCCCGGTGCAGAACCAGCCGAGCGAGCGCCAGAAGTAGTGCTCGCCGCGGCGCGAGATCCACACGACCGCCGCAGCGAGGAACGAGAAGTGGATCACCCACTTGATCAAGCCCTTCACCCACTGCTGCAACGCGTCCGAGTCACTGAGGTTGAAGTAGCCCATCAGGTACACGACGAGGAACACGCCGAAGAACGCGAGCAAGACGACCGTCGTGCGCGGCACCGTCGCTCGCCTCGTCGTGGCAGCGAACGAGAGCAGGAAGAGGATCGCGAGAATGTCGGCGAGCGAGACGGTGCCGGCGACGTTCCAGTGGATCTTCTCGAACGTGACGCAGAAGAGGCTCGCGAGGAAGAGGAAACTCGTCAGCCGTCTCATGCCAGCGTCTCCAGCAGCCGGGCAAACTCTTCGACGCGCGTGCGCCGCGACAGCTTGTCGCGCCACTCCTCCGACAGCGGCGTGCCGAGGAGCGAGCCGGCCTTCCAACGCGCATGCAGGTCGCGCAACGCCGCGATCATCCCCTCCACGTCGTCCGGTGCGACGACGACAGCAGCGCCCGTCTGCCGGAGCAGGTCGGCGGCGGCGCCCTCGGGCGGCACGATCGCGAGGATCGGACGCTCGGCCGCGAGGTACTCGAAGACCTTGCCGCTGAGCACTCCCTTGCCGCGCCCGCCCGCGTCCGGGATCAACAGCAGGAGCGCGTCGGAGTTGCGCTGCAGCTCGAGCGACTGGCGCCGCGGCGCGTAGGCGATCAGCTCGAGGCGGTCGCCGAGTTGCTGCTCATTCGCCCACTCCCGGTCCGCCGACCGGAAATCGCCGAGGAAGCGGACGACGATGTCGTCGAGCCCGCATTGCTTCAACGCGGTCAGGAACGGCCTTGGATCCCGCTTGCCGAAGAACGACCCCGCGTGCGTGATGCGAAGCCGGTCGCCCGGCGTGTGCTCCAGCCCGGCGAAGTCGTCGAAGTCCGAGCCGTTCGCGATCGTCACGACCGGCCCCTTCGGATTGCGTTCGCGCATCTCTTCGGTGATCGCGTCGGAGACGCCGACGATCGCGTTCGCCGAGCGCGCAATCAGCTTCGCGATCGCGTGCTCGCCCTGCTCCTTCGCACGCACGAGCAGCCGCTCGGCATGCCGGTGCGGATGCGCGACGACGGAGTCGCGCAAGTCGGCGACCCACGGGATCCCGGTCGCGCGCTTGACCGACGCGCCGACGAGGTGCACCGACGACGGCGGCGACGTCGTGATCACGACGTCGATCTGTTCGCGCTTGACGATACGGATCGCAGCTGGAATCGCGGTCAGGTTCCAGCTCACGTTCTCGTCGGGAACGAGCAGGCGTCGGCCGGCGAGCTGCGCGTGCTTCGTGAAGCGCACGAGACCCTGGGTGCCGTGCAGCTCTTCGGCCGGCTTGCGGCCCTTCGGGCCGATGTAGCGCGCGCGGTGCACCCAGGCGAGCATCGGCGGCATCGGGTCGTCGTCGCGGTGGATCCATTTCGGGTCGTCGGGCGCAAGGACATGGGTCTCGATCCCGAGCTCCGGTAGGTGAGTCGCGAACTTCAGCGCGCGCTGCACGCCGCCTCCGCCCGACGGCGGGAAGTACATCGTGACGAGGAGGACCTTCACCGCGAAGCACGATAGACCGCAACAATGACCTCGTGGCCGAACCGTATGACGTGATCGTGGTCGGCGGTGGGATCCTGGGCCTCTCGACGGCCCGGCGGCTGCTGCTGGAGCGTCCTGGGCTTCGCCTCGCGCTCCTCGAGAAGGAGAGCGCGCTTGGCGCTCACCAGACGGGACACAATTCTGGCGTCATCCACTCGGGGGTCTACTACGCGTCCGGTTCGCTGAAGGCCCGCCTGTGCGTCGAGGGCAAGGCGGAACTCGAGTGGTACGCCGATGCGAAGGGGATCCCGCGAGTGCAGCGCGGCAAGTTGATCGTCGCCCTCGACAGGTCCGAGCTGTCCCGGCTCCATGAGCTGGAGCGCCGGGGACGGGCCAACGGCGTCCCGGGCCTGAAGCTCCTCGACGAGGGCGAACTGCGAGCGGTCGAACCGAACGCCGTCGGCATCCGCGCCCTGCACGCCCCCCACACCGGCGTGATCGACTACCGCCGGGTCGCAGAGTCGTACGCCGGGGATCTCCGAGAGGCGGGCGGTGAGATCGAGCTGAGAACGACCGTGACCGCTGCCACCGAACGGCGGGGTGTGGTGGAGATCACGACGGACAACCGCGTCTATGCCGCCCGCGTCGCCGTCAGCTGCGCCGGGCTGCAGTCCGATCGGCTCGCCGCGTCGTCGGACGTCCGGATCGTGCCGTTTCGAGGCGACTACTACACGCTCTCGCCGCGGGCTGCAGAACTGGTGAACGGTCTCATCTACCCGGTTCCCGATCCGGACTTCCCGTTCCTCGGCGTCCACCTCACGAAGCAGGTCGACGGCACGGTCGTAGCGGGCCCGAACGCCGTCCTGGCGCTCGCGCGGGAAAGGTACAACCGAACTTCGATCTCGCTCCGGGACACCGTCGCGACGCTCGGTTATCCCGGGTTCTGGCGGTTTGCACGCCGACACGCACGGACCGGTGCGGCCGAGCTTTGGCGCGATATCTCAAAGCGGGCGTTCGTCCGCGACATCCAGCGCTATGTGCCCGGCATCGGCCTGGAGGACGTGCACTTCGGGCCTTCGGGGATCCGAGCGCAGGCTCTTGGCCGAGACGGGCGGCTTGCCGACGACTTCGTCCTGGCGGGAAGCGGACGGATCGTCCATGTGGTCAATGCGCCGTCGCCCGCTGCCACCTCGTCGCTCGCGGTCGGCCGTCACGTGGCTGAGCTCGCGCTGAAGGCCTTGGGCTAGCGCACCCGGCTCAGGCGGCCCCCGCGGATCTGCCAGGTGGCCCCGTACTTCCTGGCAATCGCGGGGTCGTTCGTCTGCACCCAGCGCTTGATGTCCTTCGCGCGCTCGTACGGCTGGTTGGCGGTGGTGGCCGCCACATGGGTCACCGGCGCGGCCACGATGTAGACCGGCGCGAGCGCGGCGACGCGGTAGCTCGTGGCGAGCGGGGCGATCACGATCGCGCCCTTCGGCACCTTCGTCCGCAGGTTGTGGACGAGGCGCGGCGAGAGGGCTTGCGGGTCCGGGCGATTCGGCGCGTCCCAGTTCCGGATTCCGTGCACGAAGACCGGAACGCAGAACAGGGCCACGGCCACCGTGCCGACGCCCCAGCGTTCCGGCAACGGCGGGCGCCGCAGCACGAGCGCGAGCAGCAGAGCGACCGCACCGCCGAAGAGCGCCCACCAGGTCGCCGCAGCCGGGCCGCCGTGCTTCAGGCCGTACTCGAAGTCGCCCGGCCATCGGCCCTGGACGACGATGCCTGCGACGAGCGCGAGCGGCAGCACCCACACGCGCCGCACCGTCAGCGCCGCGGCGCCGACGAAGGCGAATGGCAGAGGCGCAAAGCCGATCGCCCGGCGCGACTGCGAGAGACCGACCGTGTCCGAGAAGTGCACGAAGAGCCACGGCACGCTGCCGAGCACGAGGATGATCAGCGTTCCGCCGAGCGCGAAGAGCCCCCAGCGGCGCGGGACGGCGAACGCGACGAGCGGGATGAGGAGCAGCGCGGCGACCGTGACCGCGCCGCTGCGGCCGAAGACCTCGGGGGCGACGCGGAAGTCGCGCGGCCCGTGGATCACGAGCTGCTCCTGGTACTGGACGATCCCGCGCATCAACTCGCCGGCCGCCGGGGTGTGCGAGATCGTCTGGTCGACGACCGGCTTCAGCCAGAGCAGCACGAGGCCGGTCGGGACCGCGGCAATCAGCCAGTTGCGCCACTCCCAGCGCAGGAGTGCGAGCAACGGGATCAGCAGGAAGATCGCGTAGGTGGGATGCGAGAGCGCGATCGCGCCGAAGATCGCGGCGAGCGTCGCCCACCCCGCGCGCGTGCGCGCCGTGAAGAAGATCGCGATCGCCGCGGGCACCATGATCTGGCGCGTCGACGTGGCAGGCAGCGAGAGGAACTCGAACGACCCACCCTGGCCGGGGGCGAAGCAAAACAGCGCGAGCGTCGCGATCAGGAACGAGACACCGGCGAGGCGCGATCCGAAGACGGCGACGCCCGCCTCCCACGCGACCGCGCAGGCGATCGGCACGAGCAGCGCGGGCGCGTGCAGTACGACGACCTCGGCGTCGAGGCCCGAGAACCACCCGATCAGCGCCAGGAACCCGTGCCAGAGCGGGAACGCGTAGCCGGGGTGCAGGCCGCCGTCCTTGAACTCGTCGACGGTGCGCAGGTGCAGGTCGCCGAACGCCAGGAGCTTGCGCACGCGCGCCTCGTGGAACAACCCGTCGCCGCCGACTCGCTCGTACACGCCCCACACGAACCACCCGAGGACGACGCCGACGCCGAGCACGAAGCGCGGGGAACGGAGGTCGTCACGCGCTCGCCGGCGGCTACGCCCGACGATGAATGCCGCCGCCGTGATCGCCGCCAACACGATCACCGCCAACTTGATGTTCGAGTGAACCGTGAACACGACCGCCCACGCGAAGAAGGCCGCGGCGAGCGCCCACGCGAGGGTCGCGGACACCGAACGCTGGCCGAGTGCGCGGGCGACGGCAAAACCCGGAAGCAGCACCACGATCGTGCCGAACGCGAGGCGGAGGTAGTCGATCACTTGAGCAGGGAACGGACGTTGCCGGAGGCGAGGAAGCGGACGCCGTCGCGGTAATCCTCGCGGCGCAACACGAGCGCGCGCAGTCGTAGCGACCAGAGCAGCAGCTTGCGCACGCGCTCCGCGTCCCTCAGCCCGCGATGCTTGGCGAAGAAGCGCAGGTGCCCTCGGAGGTTCTCGACGTACATGCGTCCCCCGTGGGAGGCGCCGCCGACGTGAACGACCTCCGCGTCGGGAAAGAAGAGCACCTTCCAGCCCGCGCGGCGGAACCGGGTCATCCAGTCGACCTCTTCGCTGAACATGAAGAAGTCCTCGTCGAAGAGCCCAACGGCGTCCGCGGCCTCGCGGCGCACGAGCAGTGCCGGCCCGAAGAGCCAATCGACATCCTCGACGCGGTCGTGAGCGAAGTCGCCGCGGTACAGCGGGTTGAGCCGCCTCGAGCGCGGAGCAAGCTTGCGGATGAACAGGTACTCCGTCGCGAGCCGCCACAGCGTCGGCTCGCCGCGCGCGGAGCGCTGCAGCGTCCCGTCGGTGTTCACGAGCTTCGGGCCGACGATGGCCGCCTCGGGATGCTCGTCGGCGAACGCGATGAGCTTGTCGAGCGCGCCCTCCGCGACCCAGGCGTCCGAGTTGAGCAGGAAGAAGTAGCGCCCGTCCATCACGCGCATCCCGGCGTTGTTTCCGCCGCCCATCCCCTTGTTCTCCTGCTCGATCACGCGGACGTCGGGGAAGCGCTCGCGGACGACGTCGAGCGTCCCGTCGGTCGAGCCGTGGTCGACCACGACCACCTCGCGGCCGGCCACGGAATCGAGGCACTGCTCGAGCCACGGCAGGGCGTTCCACGTCACGACGACGACGGAGACGTCAGGCTCAGCCATCGGAAACGGGCTCGGTTGCGCGCCGGCCGAAGACCTGCTCCCACAGGATCACAGCCACACCGGGCAGCGCCAGGAGGATCGTCATCAGGAAGAACAGGAAGCCGCACGCGAATGCCGCGTCGGCATCCACGTGCAGGTTGCCGAGGAAGCTGACGAAGAACGCCTCGCGCACGCCGATCCCGTTGACCGTGAACGGCACGAGCATGACCAGGAAGAGCAACGGGCCGAGCACGATGTACGGCAGCACCGAGAGGTGGATGCCGACCGCTCGGCCGGACGCGTAGATCGCGACAATCCGCGTCAACTGCATCAGCACCGTGACGCCCGACACCGCGAGCAGCGTCTTCGGATGGGCGCGATAACCGTGGATCCCGTCGTAGACCGCGCGCGCCGGGGTCTCGACCCGCAAGCGCCGCGCGAGCGGCAGGAGGAACGCGAGCCGCCGCCGGATCGTGCGCGAGAAGAAGACGATGCCTGCCGCGATCGTCAGGAAGACGAAGATTCCCTCGGGCCAGAGGTAGGCGCCGATCGAGTAGCGGCCGATCGCGAGCAGAAAGCCGATGCCCGCGAGCAGCAGCGTCACCGCTCCGCCGAGCGCCCGTTCGACGAGGACCGACCCGGTGATCGGCGTGATCTGACCGGGATGACGTCGTGCGGTCTCGAAGATGCGCGATGCATCGCCACCGACCGACGTCGGCAAGATCTGACCCCACGCGTAGGAGACGAAGTAGGTGCGGGTGAGCCAGCTCACGCTCTCGCCGATCCCGCGAACGCGAAGCAGCCATTGCCAGCGCCACGCCATCGGGGGCACGGTGATCAGCGTCAGCACGACAGAGGCGATCACCCACGGCACGCTCGCCGTGCCGAGGATGTGCGCGGTCTTGCCGAGGTCGATCTTGACGAGGATGTAGGTGACGGCTGCCGCGGTGACGAGCAACGTCAGCGCAACGCGAGCGGCGCGCTTCATCCGGAGAGACGCGCGTGCACCCGGCGCAGTGCAGCGACCGCATCACGAATGTCGTCGTCGGAGTGTGCGGGCGAGAGGGGCAGCGACAGAACCTCTGCGCCCGCGCGGTCGGTGACGGGGAGCTCCGGCTGACCCGGCGCGAGCCGGTCGCGATACGCGGTCAGCCGGTGCACGGGCAGAAAGTGGATCGACGTGCCGATGTTCTCGTCCGTCAGGGCGCGCTGCACCTCGTCGCGGTCGGCGAAGGTGACGCGCACGACGTAGAGGTGGTTCGCGTGCACGTCCCGCGGGTCGCGGGCGACCGCTTCGACACCTTCGAGGTCGGCGATGCCCTCGTCGTAGATCGTGACGTGGCGCTCCCTGATCGCCGCGTGCTTGTCGACCTTGTCGAGCTGCACGAGCGCGATCGTCGAGAGCACGTCGCTCAGGTTCGCCTTGTAGCCGGGAACGGCGATGTCGTACAGCGCGCCGTGGCCGCGGCGCATCACGCGCAGGTCGTCGAGCGCTTCGGCGAGGTCGTCGCGGTTCGTCGAGATCAGCCCGCCCTCACCGGCGGCGATGTTCTTCGTCGCGTACAGCGAGAAGCACGTGAGGTCGGCAATCGCTCCGACCTTGCGGCCGCGATAGCGCGACTCCGCAGCATGAGCAGCGTCCTCGACGATCGGGAGGCCGAGCGCGGCCAGCTCGTCGAGATCGGCCGGCTGGCCGTAGAGGTCGACCGGGATGATCGCTTTCGTCCGTTCCGTGATCAGCTCGCGCACGTGCGCTGGATCGATGTTCAACGTGTCGTCGCGGATGTCCGCGAACACGGGCGTCGCGCCGCAGTGCACGATCACGTTCGCGGTCGCGGGCCAGGTGATCGACGTCGTGATCACCTCGTCGCCCGGCCCGACGCCGAGCGCGACGAGCGAGAGGTGAAGCGCCGCCGTGCACGACGAGACGGCCAGAACGTGCTTCGCCTCGAGGTAGTCGCGCATGCGCGCCTCGAGCTCGGCGGTGCGCGGGCCGGTCGTCAGCCAGCCGGAGCGGAGCGTCTCGGAGACGGCCTCGATCTCCTCCTCGGTGATCGCCGGAGGCTGGAACGAAAGAAACGTGCCGCGGCGGGTGGCCTCCACGCGAGAAGCCTAGATGGTTGCGTCCGAAGGTTCAGTGAGCCACCCGATCGTGGCCGGCAACCCCGCCTCCGCGGCGTGCGCAGTCATGAAGGCATCGAGCAGGGCCACGAACGTTCCGACGTTCGCCTGGCGGCGGGGAAGTGACTTGTCGCTCGTGAAGACGACTCCGTGACAGGCCGAACCTGCCTGGAGCGCCTGCTGCACGAGTGGCATGAAGTCACGGACGTTGTTCGTCACGATCACGCGTCCCTCCACCTGCATCGCCTCGAAGCTGGCAGCGTCGGCTACGGAGCGCAGGTCAGCGCGTTCGCTCGCCGCCGCCACGTCGTGGCCGCGAGCCCTGAGACCTTCCGCAATGTCGCGCGCGTACATCTCGTCGAGGAGCAGCTTCAAGCGAAGATGCCCTGGCGGCGGCGCCAGGAAAGCTCAGCCTCTTCAGCGGCTTCGTGCTCGCGCGCTGCCCATTCGTCGATCTCGGCCTGGTAGGCGACGTAGTACCCGACACACGCTTCGACGTGAGACTCGGGCAGACCCAGATACTCGGCCGCTGCGGCTGTCGAGTTCTCGTTCTGCCGGATCGTCTCGACCACCTGCGCCACGTCGAGCCGGGTGCCCATGAGCGCAGGGCGCCGCCCTCCGGCACCCTCCCGGAAGTGAATCAGTGGGTGATCGTCCATCCGAATCCCTTCGTCGATATAGCGCTCGGCGAGCGCCGTCTGGGCCGTGCCGACCCGACTGGCACGGTCGCGCAGGCGCGCCAGCGTGTCGCGGTCGAAGCGGGCACTAAACGGGTGCTTGGGTCTTTCGGTACGACGGGCCACGAGAACCTCCTGTA
>JBKJQL010000052.1:0-4168 GCA_046594035.1 Gaiellaceae bacterium | reverse complement strand
CTAGAAGAGGTCGGAGACGTTGCAGCCCGCGGCTTCGAGGCCGGGCTGCGCCTCGCGCAGAACATCATTCACACGGGTGCTGATGCTGTAGGAGCGGTACATCGCCGGGCTCGCGTTCCTGCCGGCCGCACGAGCCTTCACCGCCCGGCCGAACTCGAGGAACATCCCCGGCGCGTACTGGCGGACCGTGAGGAGCGAGGGATCCTGGGGAGCCGAGGTGCGGACGACACGAGCGGCCTCACGCGCAGCGGCGATCACTTCCTGCGCCTTCGCCGCTCCGGCGAGGAAATCGTTGCCGTACATGCCGACCGCGGCAAGCTGCACCTGGAAATTCGAGATGAACTGCCGGTCGGTCAAGCCGCAGACGTGCTGAATGTGCGCAGACGTAGCCGACCGCCCTGACGACGCGTATACCGCGCCGGCCGAGACGAGCAAGAACAACAGAAGAACCAGAACTCCGAGCCGCAGCATTCGGGTGGGCTATCGGTGGAACCTCAGTCCGGCTCGATCCCTCGTTCGGGACCGGGCATCCAGCCGGGGGGATGAGGTGAATTGAGGGGCGGCGGGCTGGGAGCCCTCGGATGGCGGCCCAGATAGGCCGCGAGCTCCCCCGCAACCCAGCGGCCGACCCAGGCGAGGGCGGCAAGACGGAGGAGTGAAGAAGCGCTGAGCCGCATCAAAACAGGATGCTCCGGTACTCGAGCGCCTTCCGCATCCCGATCGCCTCGTAGGTGGCGATCGCGGGCGCGTTCTCGGCCCGGACGAAGAGCGTGACGGCCGGTGTGGTCTCGAGCAGCAACCGAACGAGATCGCGCATCCCGCGCGCGCCATGGCCGCGCCCGCGCGCCTTGGGGTCGACCCAGACCTGCTGAAGCTGCACGGCACTCGGCGTCCAGGCGGAGGCCTCGGCCTTGAAGAGGATCACGCCGTCCTCGACCCAGAGCCACGAACGGCCCTCGTCGACCTGCGCCTCGGTGCGCCAACGAAACGCCTCCGGATCGCGTGCGAGGGGATCGAGGTGCAGCTCGAGCTCGTGCGCGGCTGCGCACGCCGGGACGAGCCGGTCGACATCGGCGGGAGTAGCGGGACGCAGGCCGGTCTCGCCGGACGGCGGCGGCTCGGTGATCGCGTAGACCGGCTGGTGGGGGCGGTCCTCGCGGGCGGGCGGCAGCAGCTCGCGTGCCTCCTTCCAGAGCTCGCTCACCGCGCCGAGCTCGCCGATGATCATGCGCGCGTGCGCCTCAGCCGCGACCGTCGCGAACGTCGCCGCGCCCGTGCCGGACGGAACGACGTTGGCGCCCGCATGGCACAGGCAGGTCAGCGAGCCTGCCGCGTCGGCGACGGCGCTGAAGCGTCCGAGACCGCGTCGTGCCACGTCCTCGAGGAACACGCGCTCGATCGGATCGCGCGCGCAGTACTCCAGCACCTGCTCTCGGGATGGCTCGAAGACAGTCACGCCGCAAGTCTTCTATAGGCTCAGCGCCCATGCCGATTCACGTTCGCGCCGAGCCGGGCCAGTACGCGGAGGCCGTCCTGCTCCCTGGCGATCCGCTCCGCGCCAAATACATCGCAGAGACCTACCTGGAAGACGTCGAGCAGCGAAACGCCGAGCGCGGTCTGCTCGGCTATACGGGCATCTATAAGGGCAAGCCCGTCTCCGTCCAGGGCACCGGAATGGGCTGCCCGGGCGCGACGATCGTGTTCGAAGAGCTCGTGCAGCTCGGGTGCAAGAAGCTCATCCGTGTCGGCACGTGCGGCGGGCTCCAGCCGCACCACGCGCTCGGCGACCTGATCGTCGCGCTGACAGCCGTGCCCGCGGACTCGACCGCGATGCACCTTGTCGGCAACGAGCCGCACTGCCCCACGGCGTCGTGGTCGATCATCCACGGCGCGGTGCACACGGCTAAGGGAATCGGCCAGGAGCTGCACGTCGGCCCGATCGTCTCGAGCGACCTCTTCTACAACCCGGATCCCGGCCAGTACGAGCGCTGGTCGAAGCGCGGCGTGCTGGCGGTCGAAATGGAAGCGTCTGCGCTCTTCACCGTCGGCGCGATCCGTGGCGTCGAAACCGGTTGCCTGCTCACCGTCAGCGACATCGTCGTCGAGGGCGAGTTCAAGCGCATCTCGGACGACGATCTGCGCGGCGCGGTCGACAGGATGACGAAGATCGCTCTCGACGTCGCGATCTCTGACTGACAAGACCGTCTTCCTGGTCAACCCCGCGTCCGACAACGGCGCGACGGGCAAACGCTGGCCCGAGCTCGCACATCGGGCCGCGCGCCTCGGGCTGACCGGCGAGACGCTCTTCTCCGAACGGCCGGGGCACCTGACCGAGCTCGCCCGCTCCGCAGTGGACGGTGGGGCCTCGCTCGTCGTCGCCGTCGGCGGCGACGGGACGATGAACGAGGTCGTGAACGGGATCGCAGAGCGCGACGTCGACTTCGCGACGATCCCGCTCGGCACGGGCATGGACTTCGGGCGCACCTACGGGATCCCGACGAAGTTCGAGGACGCGGTGCGCATCGCGCTCGACGGAACGCCGCGCACGATCGACGCCGGCCGGGTCTCGTTCCGCACCTGGGGCGGCGAGGACGCGCAGCGCTGGTACGCGAATGTCGGCTCGGTCGGAATGAGCGGCGCCGTCGCGCAGCGCGCGAACGGGATGTCCAAGGCGCTCGGCGGCAAGGCGACGTTCTTCTATGCGTTGACCCGCGTCTTCTTCGAGTGGGAGAACACCGAGGTGACCGTGCGCTTCGACGGCCAGGAACGTCGCGGCAGGATGCACGACGTGATCGTCGCGAACGGCGTCTGGCACGGCGGTGGGATGAAGCTCGCGCCGGATGCTCGTTCGGACGACGGCCTGTTCGACGTCGTGCTGATCGGCGACGTCGGCAAGGTGGACTTCCTGACGACGGCGCCGAAGCTCTACAAGGGCAAGCACGTCGCGCACCCGAAGGTCGACGTGCTCCGGACCGCGCGCGTCGAGGTCGACGCGGCAGAGCACCTGCCGATCGAGCTCGACGGCGAGCAGGTCGGAACGACGCCCGCGACCTTCGAGGTCGTGCCCGGCGCCGTCCGCGTCCGCGTCCCGCCTACTTCGTAGCGGTCTTCTTCTTCGCAGCCGTCGTCTTCTTCGCGCCGGCGGCCGGCGGCTTCTTCTTCGCGGCGTACTCGATCTTCGAGAGCCGCTTCTCGAACTGGGCGAGGCGCTTCTCCATCTGCTCCAGCCCGCGCACGCGCTTGCTGAGGTCGTCGACGCGGTCCTTGAGCTGCATCGCGCCCTGCAGGAGGCGGTGCGCCGCCGGGTTCTGCTGCGCCTTGCCGAGCACTTCCTCCCCGAGGGAGGCGAGACGGTCGAGTGGGCTCTTGGCCATGCGGTTCCTTTCCCCGGTCAGCGCAAACGGCTAACCGTGTATGTCAACTGGTAACACCCATTGACGTTCGACGGTGGACAGGTCGAGCCTGCCGTGGACGCGTTCGCGACGTGCCTGCCGAGCGCGAGGCCCCGGTGCGTGACGGTGATCGCACCCGGATAGTCGTCGCCGGAGGAGTTCCCGACCTCGCTCGTCCGCGGGCAGGGCAGTGTGGGCTTGCCGGGGCCGTCCCAGCCGGGCAGCGCACCGAAGTCGCACTCGCGCGCGAGGGTGACGAGCGTCCACGGCTTGCCGCGCTGGACGTAGAAATCCACGTTCTGCTTCCCGCGGAAGACTGACCCGTCCCTGGCAGCGAGCGTGCCGGGCCAGCGGCCCCAGATCCCGTTGACGCTCCAGTGCAGCTGCCACTCACCCGGCGCGGTCACGATCTGACCGGGCAGCGTCGACTCGTTCGCGTACGGGCACGTCGGCTTGCCGGGCGGGCAGCTCGGGTCCATTGCGCGACGGACGAGCAGCCTGTCGAAGTGCAGGCGCAGGTGCTCGAGCTTCGGCGCGTTCTGGCAGGTGGCGTTCAACTCACGCACGATCACAACCCGACTGCCTACCGGCTGGTTGATCGTGAATGTGATGTGCCAGCCCGTCTTCGTCGCGGTTGCTGCCACGCGCGGCGCGTTCACGCTGCCGTGATCCTTCGCTGAGATCGACGGACGGAGGCATGGCGTGGAGGGCGCCGGGAGGTCGAAGGCGTAACTGCCGTTCACCGACAACCAGTCAGGCGTCGAAAGGGAGCAGGA
>JBKJQL010000194.1:0-8842 GCA_046594035.1 Gaiellaceae bacterium | reverse complement strand
AATGACGCGCTTGCCCGCAAGCACGACGGCGACCAGATGGGGATAGTTCGAGACCTTGGCCACGTTCACCTTCAGGAGTGAGACGCCGAAGGTCTCGAGGGCCTGGCGGAAGACGGGGCCGCGGCGGACGGTGGTCGTACCGCGGAAGCCCACGCCGACGACCTTCGTCTTCGGAAGGCCGGCGTACGACGTGCGCTTGGAGCCGGTCGCGGCTGCGATCGTCACCGGTGGTGCGGTGTCCATGCCGTTCGGTGCGTTCTTCAGATAGCGGTCGAACCAGGCGACTCCCTGCGCGAACACGTAGTCGACATCAGGCCCCGGGAACGTGGACGGCGGATGCCCGAACTGGCCGACGTACAGGTGCTTCGGTCCTGTCAACCGCGAATACGCGGCGCTCGCCTGGGTGACGTCGAACGCATAGTCGACACGCCCCTGGAACATGTACATCGGGGTCTTGACACCCGTGAGCTGCGGCAGCGACGACCGCGCATCGAGCAGCGTCTTGAGCGCGCCCATGTTCGTCGAATTCAGCGCATCGCTCTGGAACTGCGCGATCAGCGGCGAGCGCGCGATCACGGCCGACGCGAACCCGGCGACGATGCCTTTGCGGGCGACGTTCTGAGGCCAGAGCGCGCTGTAGAGATCCGTCCAGGTTTCGACGACCTCCGCGGCCTTGTAGGGAATGCCCGCCGCGACGCCGTTCCACGTCTGGCCTCCGCCGTAGGAGATGCCCCACGCGCCAACCTGGGTGTCGCTCACCTCCGGGAGCCCGGTGAAGTACGCGACCAGCGCGCGCTCGTCGGAGGTCTCCTTGGGGCCCGCGAGCTCGATGTCCCCGGTCGAGGTGGCGTGGCCGCGCGCACTGTAGGCGAGGGCGGCATACCCCTGGGAGACGAAGACGGTCGCAACGGCCGCCGTGCTGTTGTCCTTGCTTCCCCCGAGCCCGTGGAGCACGACAACTCCCGGCCAGCCGCCTGCAGGCGCGGCCCCGTCCGGCTCGTAGAGGTCGTAGGCGATCGAGGTGCCGTCGCTCATCGTCCGGGTTCCGGTCTGCTTGGAGAAGGCCTGGGCAGGCGCTGCCGAGAGCAGGGCCACGACCAGGACGAGCAGAAGGCGCCTCACGGCGGCCAGAGTACTCGGCTCCCTAGAATTGCGCCATGCCTGATTCCCGCTCGATCGGCGTCTTCGACTCGGGCGTCGGGGGCCTGACCGTCCTCCACGAGTGCCTGGTGACGATGCCGAACGAGGATTTCGTCTACCTCGGCGACCACGCGCGGCTCCCGTACGGTCCGCGCAGCCGGGACGAGGTTCGCCGTTTCGCGCACGAGATCGGCACGTATCTCGAGCTGCAGGGCGTGAAGATGGTGGTCGTCGCGTGCAACACGGCCACTTCCGTCGCGCTGCCCGACCTGCAGGAGCAGCTGACCGTTCCCGTCGTCTCGGTGATCGTGCCGGAGGCGCACGCGGCCGTTCAGGCGACGCGCAACCGGCGGATCGGGTTGCTCGCGACGGAGCTGACGGTCGCGAGTGGCCGCTACGAGTCGCTCGTGCGCACACTCGACGCCGGCGCGCACCTGACGTCGCTCGCGTGTCCGAAGCTCGTGCCGCTGATCGAGGCGGGTGACACGTTCAGCGACGAGGTCGTCGCGGCGGTACGCGAGTACGCGGAGCCGTTGAAACAGGCAGGCTGCGACACAGTGATCCTCGGCTGCACCCACTACCCCCTGCTGCGACCTGTCTTCCAGCGCGCCTTCGGCCGCGACGTGACGCTCGTGTTCTCCGCCGACGAAACGGCACGCGAGGTCGCAGAGACGCTGGCGCGCAAGGGCACGGGCAACGACGCGTCGCGCGAAGGGAACTATCGCTTCCTGACCACCGGAGACCCGGAGCTCTTCCGCTCGCTCGGTGAGCGATTCCTGCAGCTGCCGCTCGGAGACGTCGAGCGCGTCGAAGTCGCCGAGCTGGAGGCGGTCGCGTGAGCCCGCGCAACGACGGCCGCAAGCCGGCGGAGCTGCGCCCGGTGGACGCCGACCCGAACTTCCTCGAACAGCCGCACGGCGTCGTCCTCTGGTCGCAGGGAAAGACCCGTGTGCTCTGCACCGCGTCGGTGAAGGAGGGCGTGCCGCGCTGGCTGCACCGCTCGGGCCGGGGCTGGATGACGGCTGAGTACTCGCTGCTCCCCGCGTCGACCGGTGACCGCACCGACCGGGAAGCGGCGCGCGGCAAGCAGGGTGGCCGCACCGTCGAGATCCAGCGGCTGATCGGGCGCGCGCTGCGCGGGGTCGTCGACTTCCAGGCGCTGGGCGAGCGCACGGTCTATCTCGACTGCGACGTCCTGCAGGCCGACGGCGGGACGCGCTGCGCGGCGATCACGGGCGCGTATGTCGCGGCCCATCGGGCGCTCGACCGCTTCGGGCTCTCGAAGGCCTTGATCGGATCGGTTGCCGCGGTGTCGGTCGGCGTGGTCGACGGCGTGTCGCTGCTCGACCTCGATTACTCCGAAGACTCGAATGCCGACGTCGACGTGAATGTCGTGATGACCGGCGACGGGCTCTTCGTCGAGGTGCAATCGACCGCGGAAAAGGTGCCGTTCGACCGTGCGCGGCTCGACGACCTGCTCGATCTCGCGGCTGCGGGGATCGAAGACCTCACGCGCTTCCAGGAGGATGCAATTGCTGCACCTCGTGATTAGCACCATCCCGACGGTCGGCGACTGGCACGTCGCACTCCGTCTCGGGCTGGCTGCGATCCTTGGTGGCGCGATCGGCGTCGAGCGGGAACTGCGCGATCGCGAGGCGGGGATCCGCACGCACCTGCTCGTCTCACTCGGCTCGGCGCTCTTCACGCTCGTCTCCGCGTACGGCTTCCACGAGTTCCTGGCGAGCGGCGACGCTGTCGTGCGCGCCGACCCGACGCGCATCGCCGCGCAGATCGTCACGGGCATCGGCTTCCTCGGCGCGGGCGCGATCATCCGCGAGGGGCTCTCGGTGCGCGGCCTGACCACCGCCGCGACTCTGTGGGTCGTCGCCGCGATCGGGATGGCCTGCGGCGCCGGCTGGTACGCGCCTGCGTTGATCACGACGCTGTTCACGATCCTCGCGCTCGGCCCGCTGCGCATCGCGGCCTACAAGTGGATGGGACGGATCAAGCCGGAGGAGAATCGCCTGATCGTCGAGTTGAAGGAAGGCCAACCCGTCGGCCCCATCCTCGCGCTGCTGGACGACATCCAGCACTTCGAACTGGCCGAAGAGCTCGACCGCCGTGTGCTGCAGCTCGAGCTGAAGCACATCGACGAGGAGCTCGTCTCGAAGCTGTCGGACCTCGACTACGTCATCGGCGTACGGTGGCATCGCTGATCCTGGCGACCGCGTGCACGGGGAACCCACACAAGCTCGAAGAGTTCCGGGCGCTCTTCCCGGACTGGGAGCTGGAACTGCTCGCGGCTGCGGAGTTTCCGCCCGAGGTCGGCGTCACGTTCGCCGACAACGCGCTGATCAAGGCGCGCTACGGCAGGCTCGCCGGCCCGACCGACCGCTGGATGCTTGCGGACGACTCCGGGATCGAGGTCGCTGCGCTCGGCGGCGGCCCCGGCGTCCAGACCGCGCGCTGGGCGGAAAACCGCCACGTCGAGAAGCTACTGACAGCTCTCGAGGGCAAGGACGATCGGAGCGCGCGCTACGTGTGCGAGCTGGTCGCGATCGCACCCGATCGCCGGCAGGTGCACGGCACCGGCGTGCTGGAGGGCACGATCGCGCTCGCGCCCGCGGGCGGCGGGGGCTTCGGCTTCGACCCGATCTTCGTCCCGCGCGGCGAGACGCGTACCGTCGCGGAGCTCGGCGAGGGGTGGAAGGCCGAGCACTCGCACCGCTCATTGGCGTCTCGCGCTTTGCTCGACACGCTTTCGTAACCATGGCTGCTACCGGGATCGCGCACGGCGATCCCTTGCTAGAACGGGTTTTCGGGCCGAGCGCGTCACAGTTCTGTGACGGTGGCTGCCGCCGGTCTTCTAGACGTCGTCTGAAGAGTGCGCGCGGTTGCCGCGGTACCAGTTCACCTCGGCGCCGAGCACGATCACGTTCGCCATCACGTAGAGCCAGACGAGCAGGATCGCGGGGCCGGAGAGCGTCTGCAGCACGGGGTTCGCCTTCGAGATGTTGACGTAGACCGGTAGCAGCTGGAACGTCGCCTCGAGAATCATCGACGCAGTGACCGCGCCCGGCAGCACCTCGCGCCACGTCAGGTCGGCATTGGTCAGCACGTAGTACGCGGACGCGAGGAACACGAAGAGCCCGAGCGTCGAGACGAGGATCGCGATCACGCGCGCCGTCGTCACGTTGCCGGAGAACCCGAGGTAGCGCTTCAGGATTTCCTGCCCGACGGAGCCGACCACGAGGGAGACGAAGAGCGCGACGAGCGACCCGACCATCATCATCGTGGCGAGCGCTTTCCCGTGGAGAAAGCCGCGGTTCGGCCGGCCGTAGACGATATTGAACGCGCTCTCGAGCACGCTGAAGAACGAGAGCGACGACCAGAGCAGGAACGCACCGCCGACGATTCCGAGTGCGGTCGCGTTCGCCTGGATCGCGCGCACCGCGCGCAGTAGCGAACTGATCGACGCATCCGGGAATGTCTTCTGCAGCTCGCGCACGAAGAACGACCCTTCGTCCGCCTGGTGCACGAGCCCGAGCAGGGCGAGCGCGAGGAAGAGCAGCGGCACGAGCGACAGCAACGCGAAGTACGCGATCATCGCGGCCAGGTGGGTGCCGCGGTCGGCGAAGAACTTGGTCAGGACTCGCCTCACGCGCGCCAGTATGCTCGGAGCATGGACGCGGCACAGGCAATTGCCGACTTGACGGAGATCTCGCCGCAGGTCCGAGACGTCGTCGTGATCGGCCCCGAGGGCGCCGCGGCGGGCTCGAACCTCTCAGATGACGCCGCCGCGACACGGCTCGCGGCCGGCGCCAAGCGGCTCGTCGACGCGGCCGAGGCCTTGCGGCCCGGGGTCGCGCAACTCGAGGCGGCCACCCTCGCGGGCAGCGTCTTCGTCGTCCGGGACGGTGACCGCCTGATCGCCGCGACGACGACGCCCGAGCCGACGGTCGGGCTCGTCTTCTACGACCTCAAGACATGCCTGCGCGCGATCGAGGAAGCCCCGAAGAAGCCCGTCCGCAAGCGAGCGCCCAGGAAGAAGGCCGACGATGCCGCCGCGTAAGGTCGTCACCGGACTGTTGCTCGCCGCCGGCTCGCTCGCAGGCTCCGTGCTCGTACGCCGCCGCGCCGCGCGCAAGCAGGAGCGCGTCGACCTCTACGCCGACGACGGCTCGATGCATTCGTTCGGCGAAGGCACGCACGAGGCCGACCGCCTGCTTCCGATCGCGCACGAACTTCTTACGTGACCCGCCCGGCTCCATCCTCCGGGCGCCTCGCCCGCGATCACGCTGCGCGCTGGTGCGTCCTCGGGTGCACCGATAGGAACCACTATCGGAGCACCCTGCGTCCTTCCATCGCTTGGTGCTCGCGACCGAGTCGCGCGGCAACGGAACCAGACGGGTCACGGTGACCCTGACCCGCGAGGAGCTCGCACGAGGTCTGCGCGACGCGGCCTACCTCGAAGGCGACTTCGTCCTACGCTCGGGGCGCCGGTCGAAGTACTACCTCGACAAGTACCGCTTCGAGACGCGGCCCGACCTGCTCGGCCCGCTCGGTGAAGCGCTGGCCGCAGCGGTCCGCGAGCACGAGCCGGACGCCGCCCGCCTCGCCGGACCCGAGCTTGGCGCGGTCGCGCTTGCCGCCGCAGCGTCTCTGCAGAGCGGGCTCCCGTTCCTGATCGTGCGGAAGGCGGCGAAGGACTACGGCACCGCGAATCGTCTCGAGGGGGTGTACGAGAAGGGCGAGTGCGTCTGCCTCGTCGAGGACGTCGTGACCTCCGGTGGAGCGGCGATCGAGGCCGTCCAGGCGCTGCGCGACGTCGGATTGCGTGTATCCAACGCGATCTGCGTCGTCGACCGGGAGGAGGGCGGCGTCGACGAGCTCGCGCGCCACGCCGTCAGGCTCCGACCCCTCTTCCGCGCCTCGGAGCTGCTCCAGAGCTGACCCAAAAGCCGTGCAAATCCGCATGGTTGAGCGATATCCGACGGCTAGGCTAGGGTTTGAGCCAAGGTCTGAACCCCAGCACCCGACGCAGGAGGATTCGTTTCTTGACCAAACAGGATTTCATCAACCAGGTCGGCAATAAGAGCGGTCTCTCCGCACGCGATGCCGGCAAGGCCGTCGACGCGTTCCTCGAGTCGATCACGGAGACGCTGAAGACCGGCGACTCGGTGAACTTCACGGGCTTCGGCAAGTTCTCGGCAGCTCCCCGCGCGGCGCGCCAGGGCGTCAACCCGCGCACCGGCGAGCGCGTCCAGATCGCCGCGACGATCGTGCCGAAGTTCTCGGCCGGTAGCCAGCTCAAGGCCGCGCTCAAGCCTTCGTCCTAGAGCCTCTACCAACGCAGGGTCTTTCCGGAGGGCGGCATAAGCCGCCCTCCGCCTTTCGCGTTACCTTTCTCTGTCGATGGCCGTCGCGACGCAGACCTTCGCCGACCGGCTCGCCGCCGAGGTCGAGCGGAAGCGTTCGCAGCTCGTCGTCGGACTCGACCCGCAACGCGACCTGCTGCCCGTCGAGCTGCGCGGCGACATTGCGCGCTTCTGCTGCGGGATCGTCGACGCGGTGGCGCCACACGCCGTCGCGGTGAAGCCGCAGCTCGCGTTCTTCGAAGCGCTCGGCGCGGCAGGCATCGCGGCGTTCGAGCAGGTCTGCCAGTACGCCAAGCGCGCCGGGCTGCTCGTGATCGCCGACGGCAAGCGCGGCGACATCGGCTCGACCGCGCGCGCGTACTCGGAGGCCTACATCGAAGGCGCTCCACCGCTCGCCGACGCGCTCACCGTCAACCCGTGGCTCGGACGCGACGCGGTCGAGCCGTTCCTCGGCGCGGTTCGTCGGGGCGGCGTCGGCATCTTCATCCTCGTGCGCACGTCGAACGCCGGCGGCGACCTGCAGGACGCCGTGCTGAAGGACGGACGGCCGATGTGGCATCACGTCGCAGAGCTCGTCGACGAGTGGGGCTCGGAGATGGCAGGCGAGGTTGGGCTGTCGTCCGTCGGCGCCGTCGTCGGCGCGACGCATCCGCGGGCCGTCGCGGAGGCACGTCGCCTGATGCCGCGCTCGATCCTGCTGCTCCCTGGCGTCGGCGCCCAGGGTGGTCAGATCTCCGATCTCGCGCGGGCGTTCCAGAGCGGCCCGGCCAGCGCGATCGTCCCCGTCTCTCGTTCGGTTATCTATGCGTACCGCGAGGCAGGTTCCGACTACCGCGAAGCAGCAGGTGCGGAGGCTGCGCGGCTCAAGCGGGAGATCTGGACCGCATCCGGCTGGTAATGCCGCGCGAGGACTGGCGCCGGTACGTCGCCCCCGCGGCCTTTCTGCTCGCGGCGACGATCGCCATCCTGCTGATCCGCTCGGGTCTGCAGGCGGGCACCTCGAGCCCGCAGGGCACCGCGGCGACTCCGGCGCAACCTCGCAAAACTGTCTCGTCGCCGACGACGACCGGTGGACCGACGACGACGACGACGAAGACGAAGGCCGGTCCGCGATTCTGGACGGTGCAAGCCGGCGACACCTTCGGCGTCATCTCGACGAAGTCCGGCATCCCGGTCGCAACGATCGAACAGCTGAACCCGAACGTGAAGTCCACCTCCTTGTTCATCGGTCAGAAGCTCAAGCTGCGATGAGATGTCTCGCAGTCGTCGTTGCCGCGCTGGCATTCGCATCACCCGCGGCAGCGGGTGCTCCGCCTGTGCATGCGAACGCGTACGTCGTCGTCGACGCGCGCACCGGTGAAGTGCTCGCCTCATCGCATGCGCGGGCGCACCTCGCGATCGCGTCGCTCACGAAGATGATGACCGTGCTGGTCGCGCTCGAGCATCACAAGCTGTCGGACGTCGTGACCGTCGACAGTCGCGCGTCGATCGTCGGTGAGTCCACGATCGACCTGCGCCCCGGCGAGCGGCTGACAGTTCGCGACCTGATCAAGGGCGCGCTCATCCAGTCGGCGAACGACGCGGCGGCGGCGCTCGCCCTGTCGGTGGCCCCGGACTTCCCGTCATTCGCGCGCCTGATGAATGCGAAGGCCGCCGCACTCGGCCTCCGGGACACGCACTTCGTGCGGCCGGACGGGCTCGACGTGCCGGATCACTACTCCAGCGCCGCGGATATGACGAAGCTGGCGCGCGTTCTGATGCGCACGCCGTTCGTGCGCGACACGGTCGACGACGAGACCGCCACGATCGCCGGCGGACGCACGCTCCACACGTGGGACGACCTGCTCTCGCTCTTTCCGCGGACGATCGGCGTGAAGACCGGCCACACGTCGCAGGCCGGGTGGTGCCAGGTCGCCGCGGCGCGCGGGGGTGGTGTCACGGTGTACGCGACGCTGCTCGGCGGCCCCACGCGCGAAGTACGCAACGTCGATCTCGAGTCGCTGCTGATCTGGGGACTCGCGCAGTTCCGAACGGTGCCGTTGATCCAGATGGGGCGTACGTACGCAACAGCGCAGGTGCCGTACGGGAAGCGCTCCCTCGAGCTCGTCGCCGCCAGGCCGCTGAACGCGGTCGCGCGGCTCGGGCGCCCACTCACGGAGAAAACGGTCGCCGCGAACGCGGTCGCGCTCCCGGTCCGGCAGGGCGACGTGCTCGGTCGCGTTGAGATCTGGGAGGCCGGAAAGCTGCGCGCGAGCAGTGACCTCGTCGCTTCCCGCACAATTAACAAACCCGGTGTCGCAGGCCGTCTAGGCTGGTACGCCGGC
>JBKJQL010000026.1:0-6413 GCA_046594035.1 Gaiellaceae bacterium | reverse complement strand
TGTACGGTCGGATTACTACCTGTGGCGACTGACCATCAGCCCGGGCTGCGATCTGCTTGGCGCCAACAACGACCAGCACGACACCACATCCGACGCCGATCGCAGCGGAGACCCACGGGGAGCGGGGAGTCGCACCGTCGTAATACGAGATAGCTCCGGCTCCCACGGCGCCGACGACGAACATCAGGACGAGCGTCCGCAGCGGATGCTGCGCCGCGTCATCCCAAGATCCGAACCCGTCTTTGCTCACGATCGCACTCTAGGCGGATCGTCGAGCGTTGTCTCGGGGGTCATTCCCGCACACTGGCCCAGCCGAGCCAACTGGTGTCTGACACCGGGGGAACGCAGACGGCACGGTGCACGGCGACTCGGTGTCAGACACCTTTCCGGCCCGCCGATAAAGTCGAATGATCAGGGTGCACTCGCGAACGCTGGCCCAGGCGACAAGCCTCAGCCATGGCGGCTAAGAACGGTTCGCGCACCCTCAGCTGCAGAGACCAGGTTCTTCCAGCCTGGCGCGGTCACGTACTCGGCGTCGGTCGCTGGAAGATCGAGTTGGGCGAGCAACTCGAAGACTGCGGCGAGGAGCAGGCCAATCGCGTCGGCCTCGTCGTGGTCATAGAGCATCACCCCGATGAGATTGTCTGCGTCGGCGGGAGTCGGCGCACCACTCAGAAGATCGTCGGGGAAGGCGCACACCATCGTCTCTGCACCGACCCAAAAACCGTCATTGTCGTATCCACCCCGCGCCTCAAGATCGGGAATCGCGAAAGAGTGGAGTTCCCCCGCTTTGGTGGACATCTTCTGACTGAGTTCGCTCGGTCGGGAAGGATGTCTGTTGATGCCAAAGATCCCGCCGTATTCGTTGGAGTTCCGCTCGGAGGCCGTGAGGCTTCTTCGCAGCAGTGGTCGTTCGGTCCCGCAGCTCGCTCGCGAGCTCGGAGTCTCACCGCAGTCGTTGCGTAATTGGTCGGTCCAGCTCGACGTCGACGAAGGCAAGGCTGAGGGGCTCAGCTCGGCTGAGCGCGATGAGCTTTGCCGGTTGCGTCGCGAGAATCGGGTCCTTGCCGAGGAGCGGGAGATCCTAAAAAAAGCGGCGGCCTTCTTCGCCAAGGAAGGCGTGACCCGGTGAGCGTCTATCGGTTCATCGCCGCGGAGAAGGCCGCGCATTCGATCGCGATCATGTGCCGTGTGCTCGAGGTCAGCCGGTCCGGCTACCACGCCTGGACGCAACGGCCGCTCGGGCCCCGTGCGCGCGAGGATGCGCGGCTGACCGAGCGGATCCGTGAGCTGCACCACAAGCGCCGCGGCGTCTACGGCTCACCGCGGATCTGGTCCGACCTGACCGTCGACGACGGCGAACGGATCGGCCGCAAACGCGTCGAGCGGTTGATGCGCCAAGCGGGCCTCTCGGGCCTGATCACGAAGAAGTGGCGCACGACGACGGTTCGCGTGCCCGGCGTCAGGGTCGCCGACGATTTGCTTGACCGCAACTTCGCCGCCGGCGCGCCGAACCGCTGCTGGGTCGCCGACATCACCTACCTGCGCACCTGGGAGGGATGGCTCTACTTCGTCGCCGTCCAGGACCTCTACAGCCGCCGGATCGTCGGCTGGGCGATGGCCGACCACCTCCGCGCAGAGCTCGTCACCGACGCGCTCGAGATGGCGCTCGCCCATCGTCAACCTGGTCGTGGGCTGATCTGGCACTCCGACCAAGGAAGCCAATTCGTCAGCCTCGCCTTCGGCCAGAAAGCTCGCGCCGCCGGCATCGCGCAATCGATGGGCAGCAAGGGCGACTGCTTCGACAACGCCGTCGCCGAGAGCTTCTTCGCGACCTTGAAGAAGGAGCTGATCAACCGCCGCTCCTGGCCCACGAAGGCCGAGCTGCGGACCGAGGTCTTCGACTACATCGAAGTCTTCTACAACCGCGAGAGGCGTCACAGCACCCTCGGACAGCGTTCGCCCGCCGACTACGAGAAGATCAACCAGCCCAACGCACTTGAAGAACAAGCCGCCTAATCAAACCCTGTCCACGGAAGCGGGGGAACTCCAAGTGGCCGTAGCGGGTCCGGGTGAATAGCGGCTTGGGCCCCTTGGCGTTCTTGATCATGTAGTCGGCGACCGACTGAAACGACACGCTGCCGCCAAGCACCCGTTCCACCTCGGAATAGATCGACTTCATGCGCATTTCTGAGTCGGCCTCAGCCAGCACCGTCATGACCGCTCCACTAACAGTGCCGAACTTCCGCCGGCCATCTGAAAATCCCGCCGGGGGACGCCTCCGCCGACGCCGCTCTTGGTCCGCGCGACCGTCCGTGAGACACTGGCGAAGGTCATGGAGCGACGGGTTGGAAAGCACCCCACTGAGGGCCACTTCCACAGCGACGCGTCGGCACCCAGGTGGGGAACGTCGCGCGAGCGCTGACGGCGCGGAAGCCGAGATAGCCCTGGCTGGAGAACGAGTAGCGGTAGGAGCCCCGGCAGAGGTCCACCTCTGTCGGCGTGCTCGCCGCGAGGTGCAGCGTTCGCCCGGCGATTCGCATCGTCATCGCCTCGGGAGCGGTGACCGCGAAGGACAGCGTGCCGGTGCGGAAGACGCGGATCCGCCCGGCCGGGTTGAACCAGCCCCCGCCGAGTCCGTCGACCTTGGCGGCGAGTTGCGGCGTCCGGGCGAAGAGCCAGGGCCCGTTGACCGACCCGGGCTCGACCGGCACGAGCGCCCCGCCGCTCTGGTCGAGCACGACCTGACCGGTGACACCTGCGAGGCGCCCCGTGCTCGTGACGTGCGTGAACCTCGCGTCGAAAACATCGGGCTTCGTCGCTCCCGGCAGCAGCGCGAGGCGCTTGGCGCCGCGGTTCCAGAAGAACTGCTCGAGCGCGCTCGTGCGGCTCCCGGCGGAGACGACGGTTGCGTCGCCGATGAACCAATCGGGGCCTGCGGGCAGGAACGACGCCTTCACGTTGCGCGAGTTCTGCACGTCGAACGACGTTACGAACGCGGAGGCCGCGACGCAGAAGCCGACGCCGAGGGCGGCGATGACGTACGCCCCGCGCCGGCGCCAGGCACACAGAATCGAGATCAGGGAGAGCAGCGCTGCGACCGACGCGACGAGCAACGCGCCTCCTCCGGGTGAGCCGACGAGCGCCTGCACCTTCAACAGACCTGTGAGGAACAACGAATGCGCGTTGCGACCTGCGGCAGCCCAGCCAGAGAGCGGCACGACCGACGAGACGAGGAACATCGACGCTGCGAGGAGCGCGTACGCGCGCCGCCACTGCCAGCCGCGCTCCGCATGCAGCGCGAAGCCGAGGAAGAGCAGCGGGAAGAGATAGAAGCCGTAGCGCTCATAGGTCAGATCGCTGTAGCCGTACAGCGTCGTCTCCGCGAACACCGCGAGCGCCGAGGTCAGCGCGAGCACGCCGAACGCGCGCTCGAGCTCGGTGCGTGGCCGGGCGAACGCACCGGCCAGCCCGAGCAGCCCGGCCGGAACGACGATCCAGCCGGCCGCGTAGGCGAGCACCAGCGCGTTGCGCCCGACCGCGCCGGCGCTGACGAGGTGGAACGCCGTCGGAGCCTGCTTGTAGTAGCCGAGCCCTCCCGCCAGCGCGACAACGATGGCGAGCGCAAGCCCACCGACGACCACCCGCTGCTGGCGCACCCGCCGCAGGATCACGGCGGCGGCGAGATAGGCGAGCAGCAGCACCGCGAGCTGCATCCGCGCGAACGAGGCGAGCAGCGCAAACGCGAGGAACGCCGCCTGCGCACGCTTCGTCGGCTGCGCGAGCGCGACGGCGCCCGCAGCGACTGCAGCGATGAAGAGCGGATAGGCGAAGGCCTCGGAGAGGACCCACCCGGAGTAGCCGACGTCGGGAACGGCGATGGTGAGCGCCGCCGCCGCGAAGGCGAAGCCGCGGCCGACGCCGAGCTTTCGAGCCGCCCACCAGACCGCAAGGGCGGCGGTCGAGATCGCCACCGACTGGATCAGCTGCGTCACGCGGTAGCCCGTCTCGAGGGAGCCGAACCACCAGGACGGCGCGGTCATGATCGGCTGGAGCAGCGCCGGAAAGTGCGCGACGTGGCCGCGGACCGCCGGCAGGTGGCCGGCGGCGATCGAGCGGGAGAGCGCTGCGTAGATGCCCTCGTCGGGGAAGTAGTTGGGGGTGGCGCGCAGCCAGGCGGCCCAGGTCCGGGCGACGATGCTCACGACGACGAGCCCGCCCAGGGCGAGCTTCGAGACCGCCGCACGGTCGAGGACCATGGCACGGCGCGATGACAGCGGAAGTCCGATAGTCACGCATGCTCGCATCGGCAGCGGCGTCTGCGCGCTTGAGAGAATGGCGCGGTGAACGATCGCGCCGTCAACGAGCTTCGCGCCCTCGCGGACGCCGATGCCGTCCTGGCGGCCCGCGCGTCCGCCCTCCGTGCGCTCGACGGTCAGGTGGCCGCGCTCCGGCAGCGGGCCGAGGCGATCGATGCGTTCTTCGCCGTGTACCCGGACGAGCGGGCGCGACGGGCGACGGAGCTTCGAGACGCAACCGAAGAGCTGCCCCGGCGACAGCAAGAGCAGGCACTTGCGGAGCGGCGGCTCGCCGAAGCCGATGGTCCCGACGCACGCGCGCACGCTGAGCACGCGGCGGCGCGGGCGGCGGATCACATCGCAGTGGCCGAGGGCCGCATCGTCCGCGCGCAGGCGGCCTACGACGAGCTCGAACGAGACGCGGTGGCGCTACCCGGCGAGCTCACGGAGCTGGAAGCGAAGGCACGGACCGTCCCCGACGTGCCGAAGCTCGGGAGCTCGCTCGTGGAGTGGGCATCGCACGCGCATGCGGAGCTGTTCGTCGCGGTGGGGCAGATCGACGTGCAGCGCGAGCGCGTGATCCGCGAGGCGAACGAGCTCGCGACGATGCTGCTCGGCGAGCCGACCTACGGCGCCACGGTCGGGCAGGCGCTGGCGCGCGTCGAGACTCACTGCACGTCGTCGCCGGGCCAGGTGTCCGAGAGCAGATAGCCCTCGGGGTACGGATCCGCCGGGTCGACGTACAACTCGGTCGTCCCGGTGATGAAGGCGCTCCCGCGGATCGCCGGCACGATGCCGTTCTCGGTCTCGGCGACGATGCGGCCGTCGAACGTCGAGCCGATCGCAGACGCATGCGTCATCGCGTCGCCGACCTTCATCAGTTCGCGCGCGTGCAGCACCGCCATGCGCGCGGAGAGGCCGGTGCCCGTGGCCGAGCGGTCGAGCCGCCCGGGTGCGATCACGACCGCGTTCTTCGTGACGCGATCGATCCCCTGCCACGGTTCGGCGATCTGCACGATCGACACGCGCTCTTCGAGCTGTTCCTTCGCCGCGATCCGTACGCGCTCGCCGACGTCGCACAGCGCGCGCGCTTCGTGCGGCTCGATCGTGAAGCCGAGCGCGGCCGCGTCGGCGATCGCGTACCACATGCCTCCGAACGCGACGTCGACGGCGATCGTCCCGAGGCCTTCAACGTCGAGTGACGCACCGAGGTGCGTGGCGAACGCCGGCACATTCGTCAGCTCGACGCTCTCGACGCGTCCGTCGCGACACGTCGCACGGATCTCGACGACACCCGCGGGCGCTTCGAGCCGCAGCACCATCTCGGGCTCCACCATCGGCACGCGGCCGGTCTCGAGCAGCACGGTCGCAACGCAGATCGTGTTCGACCCCGACATGAGCGGATACTCGGTCGGCTCCATGATGATGAAGCCGAACGCGCAGTCCTCGCGTGTCGCGGGCACGATCAGGTTGGCGTGCGTCGCAACGGAGCCGCGCGGCTCGCGGAGCAAGAAGCGGCGCAGTGAGTCGTCCCGCTGCAGCACCTGCATCTGCTCGAAGACGGTGGCTCCGTGCGGCGGCGGTACGCCGTCGACGACGACGTTCCCGACCTCACCGCCCGCGTGGCAGCCGACCACCGTGATCGTGCGCCGCGAACGCATCGAACGACCTTAACCGCGCGCGGCTAGAATGCGCCCTTCGCCCTCTTAGCTCAGTTGGTAGAGCACCTCCATGGTAAGGAGGGGGTCAACGGTTCGAGTCCGTTAGAGGGCTTCAGGAAGTTCCTGCTGATCAGCTCCTTTTGTCGTCTGGTGAGGCGACAGAAACGAGGTGCGGCGTCCACCGGGCGTCCACGCCGCGGCGCGATCGTCGCGCGTGAGTGCTCGAAACAGGCTTGTGGACTGCCTTTGTCGTTGCTCGGTGCAACGTCCACGCAGCGTCCACGGCCCGCTCGAATGCGAGTGCGTCGAGGAGCGAGACGGCGTGTTCGCGGCTGTCGTGGGCGAGGTGGCCGTAGTGGCGGGCGATCATCGCGATGCTCGAGCCCATGAAGCGGGAGACCGCGAACACCGGGATGCCCGCGCGGAGCGCGAACGTCGCGTAGGTGTGCCGCAG
>JBKJQL010000279.1:0-20823 GCA_046594035.1 Gaiellaceae bacterium | reverse complement strand
CTCGTGCCAGCGCGGCGTGAGGCTCGTATGGGAGGCCGGCCTGCGGCGTGCCGTGGTGGAAGAGAACCGGAAACCCCTTGGGGTCACCGGCCTCGTGCACCTCGAGCGTGCGTCCGTCCCGGGCCTGGACCGACCGAGTCACGCGCGCTGGCACGAGAACAGGGCATTCGTCTGATCGGTTACGACCGGCCCGGCTACGCCGCGTCGACCCGCGCGCAGAACCGCCGCGTCGAGGACTGCGTCGCGGACGTGACGGAGATCGCCGACGCGCTCGGGCTCGAGCGCTTCGCCACCTGGGGGATCTCCGGCGGCGGACCGCACGCGCTCGCGTGCGCCGCACTGTGCGACAACAGGCTGACGGCCGTCGCAAGCCTTGCCGCCGTCGCCCCTTACCGCGCGGAGGGGCTCGATTGGCTCGCAGGGATGGGCGAGGACAACCACATCGAGTTCGGGAAGGTGCTCGAGGGCGAAGAGGCTTTGCGCGGTTACTGCGCAGCGGCCGCCCAGGACCTGCTCGAGGCCCGGCCGGAGGAGCTCGTGCAGGTGATGGGCTCGCTGCTCGGCCCGCAAGACAGGGCCGTGCTCACGGGAGGTTTCGCCGAGTTTCTGCTCGAGTGCTACCACCACGGGCTGGAGCACGGTGTCGACGGTTGGGTGGACGACGACTATGCGTTACTCAAGCCGTGGGGCTTCGACGTGGCCGACATCAACCGGCCCGTGCTCCTGCTGCACGGAGCTGACGATCGCTTCGTGCCGGTGTCGCACGCGCGTTGGCTCGCCGCTCGCATTCCCGATGTCGAAACGCGGATCGACGCGTCGGACGGGCACCTGACGCTGCTCGAGCGCCGGATGCGCGAGGTCAACGCGTGGCTGTTGTCACACAGCTGAACCTTGCGTTCAATGCGGGTCTCCGCAAGGGGATCCTCGCCGCCGCGGACAGCCCGCGCGTCCGGCGCCTGGTGCACCGGCACGGGATGCGCCTCGGCGCGGCCCGCTTCGTCGCGGGCGAGACCCTGGACGAGTGCCTCCCGGTTCTACGGCGCCTCAATGATCAGGGGCTGTACGCGAACACGACGCTCCTCGGCGAGGGTGTTCTCGAACCGGCGCAGACCAAGTCGGTCGTCGCGGCGTACCGCGAGGTGATCGAACGGATTTCCTCGGAAGGAATGCGCGCCAACGTTGCGTTGAAGCTCACGCACCTCGGCCTCGAAATCGACGAGGAGCTCGCGTACGCGAACCTGAGGCGCCTGCTCGAGCTTGGAAGCTTCATCCGGATCGACATGGAGCAGTCGCAGTTCGTGGACGCGACCCTGCGCATCTACCGGCGGCTGCGCGAGGACGGCTTCGACAACGTCGGGGCCGTGCTGCAGGCCTACCTCTACCGGACGCCGGACGATCTCGAGAGTCTGCTGCCGCTCGCACCGAACCTGCGACTCGTCAAGGGTGCGTACCTGGAACCGGATGAGCTCGCCTATCCACGAAAGGCAGACGTCGACGCCGCCTACGCGAGGCTCCTCGAGCGGATGCTCGCGGCCGGAGGGCACACGGCGGTGGCGACTCACGACGAGGCACTGATCGAGCGCGCGATCCGCTTCGCCGAGACCAACGGAGTCCCCGGCGACCGCTACGAGTTCCAGCTGCTCTACGGCGTCCGGTCCCAGCTGCAGCTCGAGCTTGTACGGCGTGGGCACAAGGTGCTCGTGGCGACTCCGTACGGCCCCGATTGGTACCCCTACCTGATGCGCCGCCTGGGCGAGCGGCCGGCAAACCTCTTGTTCTTGTTGAAGAACACGTTGCGCGGGTAGAGCGCGCCGCAATGGCGTTGATCAAGAACGTGACGATTTCCGGGTACCGCGGGGCGCGGGACGTCGTCCTCGAGCCGGGCGCGACCTGCGTGCTTGTCGGCGAGTCGTCGTCCGGCAAGTCGACGGTGCTCTCGGCGATCTGGACGCTGCTCGAGGCCGCCGCGCCAATGCCCACCGGCGAGGACGTCTCACGTGGACATACGCGCGTCCACGTCGAGGCGATCGTCGGTGAGCGCACCCTGTTCCTCGATGCGCGGCCTCCCGCAACGATCAACTTGAATCGCGAAGGCGCACCGCCGGCGCTCTTCTTCCCGGCCAACCTGCGCCCGACCTCGCTGCTCGCACCCGCAGACCACCCGGCAAAGCGCGCGATCGGCGTCGTCCGCGCCACAGAGACGAACCCGGACGGCGGACTCTCCCTCGTGCGCTCGATCGCCGCGCTGGTGAAGGCGCGGGTCGGCGGCCTCGTGATCCTGATCGAGGAGCCGGAGCTCTATCTCAGCCCTCCAGGCCAGAGGCACTTGCACAGGCTGCTTCGCAAGCTGTCCGCGCGCGGCCGCAACCAGGTCCTCTACTCGACGCACTCGCCGGTCTTCCTCGGGGTCGACCGCCTCGACGAGCTCGTGCTCGTCCGTCACGACGAGCGCACGGGAACGAGGCTCCTGCAGCCGGAGGCGCTTTCGCAGAAGCAGTCAACGCGGATGCACGCCGAGATCGACGCCGAACGAGCGGAGATCTTCCTCTCGCGCGCCGTGCTCTTCGTGGAGGGACGCACGGAGAAGCTCGCGTTTCCCTACGTGTTCGAGGCGCTGGGCTACGACGTCGACCAGGAAGCGATTGCGATCGTCGACTGCGCGGGGAAGGGCAACATGCCGCTCTTCGCCGAGATCTGCAACGCGTGCGGGATCCCGTACGTCGTCGTGCACGACCGAGACGCCCCGCGGGGCGAAGAGCCGGCAGAGGCGGAGCGGATCGCGAACGACACGATCATCCGAGTCGCCGGCAAGCGGCGCTCGATCGTGCTCGTCCCGGACTTCGAGGGCGTTACGGGCCTACGAGCGCGGCGCGGCAAGCCGGCTGCCGCGTTGAAGCGCTTCCGTGAGAAACACGGCGATGTGCCGGGGCCGCTGCGCCAGGCGGTCGAGCGGGTGGTCGCCGTCGCGCGGCGCGCACCGCGGACTACTCGCGGCGCCTGACGATCCGAAGCGCGACGGCGGGCAGACGCTTGCGCCCCGTACGGAGCGCCTCCTGTAACGCGGATGACGCGCCTTCGTGCAGTCCGGTTCCGTGCCCGCAGAGGATCCGGACCGGCGCGACACGGCCGAGCGTGCGCGGAGGGAACGGGCGCACCAGCGGATGCAGACCGATCCGCTCGCCCGGCGCGCAGAAGTACCCGACGGTCCCGAGCACGTCTGCGCATACGAGCGTGCGCGCGGACGGTTCCCACAGCGCGACCTCGCGCCACCAGCGGCGACTTCGGACGCGCAGCGCTTCGAAAGGAGCGTCACCGACCGACTCCCACGCGCGCAGATGCGGGACGTCGAGGCGGCGCGCCCACGCGGCGCATCCGCGCTCGTGACGGTCGAGCAGCTGCAGCACTCCGCCGGGCTCACCGAGTGCGCGCACGCGTTCTTCGAGCTCCGGCGTGTCGACCGGATCGGTCAGCCAGACGCGGCCGTCGACCACGAGCGCATGCGATGCGCGGCGCATGAACTCCTCCTGAGCCCAGCCGAAGCCGCCCTCCCATTCGTCGATCAGCTGACAGCCCACGCGGCCCCATGATCGCATCGATCAGAGCCTCGCCGCGCTCGTGACGCAACTCGAGCGGCACCGCACTGGTGTCTGACACCGGTTCGGAGCGCGGAACGAAAACGAACGGGCGACAGGTGTCAGACACCTTTGCGTAGTGTCGGGCTTGTGAGCACCTACGACTCCGTCAAAGACCTGCCGCTCGAGATCGACGGCTACGAGCTCGAGCCGCTCGAGCAGGAGGTCGCGCGCGGGTTCACGCTCCGGCGCACCGTCGTCGTGCTGCGCGGCGGCGGGGAAGAAGGCCGCGGCGAAGAGGTCGACTACAACCCGACGATCCAGCAGGAGTTCCAGGCGCGCCGTGGCGAGCTGCCCGTCGCCGGAGAGCACACGTTCGACTCGTTCTCGCTCCTCCAGTCGGGCCAGACCGAGTACCGGCGCTGGGCACTCGAGTCCGCTGCGCTCGACCTGGCGCTGCGGCAGGCTGGAAAGAGCCTCGGCGAGGCAATCGACCGCACGCCGCAGCCACTGCGCTTCGTCGTCTCGACTCGCGTGGCAAACGTCCTGCGGTGGCTCGAGCTATACCCCGGCATTCGCTTCAAGCTCGACCCCGACCGCGACTGGACGGACGAGATCGTCGCGCCGCTCGCCGCCGCCGGCGTCGTGGACACGGTCGACTTCAAGGGCATCTACCGCGGCGACTTCGGCTCGCCGCCGGATGCCGAGCTCTACACGCGGATCACGGCTGCGTTCCCCAATGCGTGGATCGAGGACCCTGCGCTCAATCGAGAGACGTCACGCGCGCTCGAAGCGCAGCGCGACCGGATCACCTGGGACGCGGGGATCCACGAGTGGAGCGACGTCGAGGCCCTCCCGTTCACGCCACGCCAACTGAACTCGAAGCCTTCGCGCTTCGGATCGGTGCGGCGGCTGTTCGACTTCTACGACGCGTGCGCACGCGACGGGATCGCCCTCTACGGCGGCGGGCAGTTCGAGCTCGGCCCGGGGCGCGCGCAGATCCAACTGCTCGCCTCGCTCTTTCACCCCGACGCGCCGAACGACGTCGCCCCCTCGGGCTACAACGCGACCGAGCCAGTGGCCGGCCTGCCGGAAAGCCCACTTGAGCTCACCCCGCTGTCCGGCTTCCGAAGCTGAGCGCCTTCTCGGCCAGACGGCCCACGGATTCGTCGCCTGCCTCGCCGATCGCGAACCACGCGGCTCCTGTGCACGGATCGCCGCGTCCGACGACGAGGTAGCGAACGTCGAGATGGAAGTGCGCGGGCTCGCCGGGGCGCTGCGGGATCTCGTGGATGTCGACGTCGAAGGGCCGCGGGGCCGTCGGATGCAGGTCGACCTCCAGCGCGGTCTCTTCGCGTGCCTCGCGCAGCGCCGCAGCTTCGAGTGACAGGTCGGACGGCTCGACGTGGCCGCCGGGCTGCAGCAGCCGCTCGAGCTTGACGTGCTGCACGAGACAGGTCTGCGCACCGTGCTCGTCGACGACGAATGCGGAGGCGGTGAAGTGCGCACTCGGCTCGGCGCGCGAGAGCGGATCGCCGAGCTCGTGCGCGAAGCGCAGCATCGCGCAGCGGTCGGCTTCTTCACGCTCGTCCGTTGCGACGTGCAACTGCAGCAAGCGAACGAGCACGGCGCGGCGCGTCATTCGTACTGCAGCGCCTCGAGCACGTTCAGCCGGGCGGCACGCCGCGCGGGGAAGATCGCGGCGAGGATGCCGACGACGATCGTCATCACGCCGAACACGACCAGCGACCCGATCGGCAGGCTGAACTGGATGAAGTCGACGCGCGCGACGAGCAGGCCGCCGAGCACGATTCCCAGCAGGATCCCGAGCACTCCTCCGATCAGGGCGGTGATCACGCTCTCGTGCCGGATCATGCGCCGAACCTGACGACGGGTCATGCCGATGGCGCGCAACATCCCGATTTCGCGTGTCCGCTCGAAGACGGTGAGGACGAGCGTGTTGACGATCCCGAAGAGGCTGACGATCACGGACAGCGCCAGCAGCACGTAGAGGATGTTCAGGATGTTGTTCAGGCCGCTGATCTGGTTGTCGACGAACTGCTCGCGCGTCTGCAGCTTCGCGTTGGGGAAGCCCTTGAGCTCCTTGCTGAGCGCGGCGAGCGTCTCCTGCGACTGACCGCCGCGCACGCGGAGGAACGTATAGATGTTGCGCGGGTTCGGGTTCTCGGCATCCCAGGCGGACTGCGAGATCGTGACCTTCCCGAACGGTGAGCCACCCGGCGGCGGGTCGAAGATGCCCTTGATCGCGAACGTCTTTGTCTTGCCGTTCGCGAACGTGACCCGGATCGGTGAGCCGATCGTGAGCTTGTGAGACTTCGCGTAGTCCTTGTCGGTGAAGGCGCCGGACGAGCCGAGCGTCGCCATCGTGTGGTTCGAGCCGTTCACCCAGTCCAGGTTGAACATGGTCGCGGCCGCCGGATTGACCGCCGTCGCGAAGAACGCCTTGCCGTACGCGGCGACGTCGCCGGTGCGCACGTTGCCCACCGCCTCGACGAGTGGCGACCGAGCCGCCGTCTCGGCGGCCGCGGGCGGAATCGGCGTGAAGTTGTTCTGCGCGGTGATCGCGTAGTCCGCGTCCTGCCAGATCTTCTCGACCGCATTTCGGAAGCTCGTCGTGATCCCGGCCGCGAGCACCGCCACGAGGGTGACGAGCGCGAGCCCGATCATCAGCGCCGCCGCCGTCGACGCGGTGCGCTGCGGATTGCGCCGGGCGTTGTCGCGCGCAAGAGCTCCCGCGGCGCCACCCATCCGCGTTGCGGGCCAGCCGAGCGCGCCGGCGAGCGGGCGGATGAGGCGCACGGCGAGCAGGGAGACGCCGACGAAGATGAGTAGCGCGCCGATCCCCATGTAGAAGAGGATCGCCTTCGTCCCGAGGCTCGGGCCGAAGAGGCCGTAGAGGAGCGCGGCGAAGCCGAGGGCCGTCAGCAGCCCGGAGCCGACCGTGCGGAAGCGTGCGAACCGTGATTCGGGCAGCGTCGCCCCCTCACGCACGGCAGCGATCGGCGGCACACGGGTGGCGCGGATGGCGGGCCGGAGGCTTGCGACAAGGGTGACGAGGATCCCCGCAACGAGCGCGATCACGATCGTGGACGTGCCGAAGGTGATGCCACTGTTCGGAAGCGTGAACCCGACAGCGTCGAAGAGCCTGAACAGTCCTTTCGCAAGCCCCAGGCCGGCGAAGAGCCCCGCCACGGATGCAACCGTTCCCATCACGAGCGCCTCGACGAAGATCGAGACCAGCACCTGCCGCCGACTTGCCCCGAGCGTGCGCATCGTTGCCAGCTCGCGCGTCCGCTGCGCGATCGTGATCGACAGCGAGTTCGCGATCACGAAACTGCCCACGAAGAGCGCGATGCCACCGAAGGCGAGCAAAAAGTTGCGCAGGAACGAGATGAAGGAGTTCGTCTGCTTCGCGTCCTCGCGCGCCTGTTGCGTACCGGAGCGCGCCTGGGCGATCGGCGGCAGGATCGCGCGCACCTCGCGCAGCACCTGCTGCTCGGAGGCGCTGGGCTTCGCGGCGATTGCGATCTCGTCGAGCTTCCCTGCCTTGCGAAACAGGCGCTGCGCCGTCGGCAGGTCGAAGCCTGCGAGCGTCGCGCCGCCCAGAGCCGCCGCGGAGCCGAACCTGACGATGCCGGAGATCCGGAACGACTCCACCGGGCCTTCCGTCTGGACACCGACCCGGCCGCCGAGCGACAGATGTTTCTTGACCGCGGTGCTGTGGTCGATCACGACCTCACCGGCTTTCGGCCACGCGCCTTCGACGAGCACGAGCGGATTGAAGTTCGAGTCGCCGTTCTCGATGCTGAAGCCGAGGTTCGGCGCGCCGCCGAAGACAATCGCCTTCCCCCTCGCATCGACGAGCTGTGCCTCGCCGTTGACGTTGCCGTCGGCCTGCGCGACGTCGGGCAGTGCGCGCACCTTGGCGAGCAGCGACTGGTCGATTGTCGGCGCGAACGAGCCCTGGCCCTGGATGAGGTGGATCGCCGACTTCCCGGAAACGACCACGTCCGAGCCCTTGCGCACGTCGGTGTAGATGAAGTTGAACGCCTTGTCGATCGAGTCGGTCAGCACGAGCGTCCCGCTGACCATCGCGACGCCAAGCACGATCGCGAGCGCGGTCAGCGCCGTCCGCAGCTTGCGGCCGAGGATGCCCGCGAGGGCGACGCGGATCATGCGCTCGCGCGGCCCATGGCCGCGAGAATCTCGCTCGCCGGGCTCCGGGGCAGCTCTTCGACGATCGCGCCGTCGGCGAGGAACAGCACGCGATCGGCGATCTCGGCCGCGTGCGCGTCGTGCGTGACCATGACCATCGTCTGGCCAAGCTCCTCGGCGGAGGAGCGCAGCAGTTCGAGGATCTCTGCGCCCGTCGTGGAGTCGAGGTTGCCCGTCGGCTCGTCCGCGAAGACGACGGTGGGCCGCGAGACAAGCGCTCGTGCGATCGCCACGCGTTGCTGCTGTCCGCCGGACAGCTCGGAGGGGCGGTGCTTCCGCCGGTCGGTGAGCCCGACGCGGCCGAGCAGCTCCTCGAAGAAGGCACCGTCGGGCTTCTCGCCCGCGATCGTGAGCGGTAGGAGGATGTTTTCTTCTGCGCTAAGCATCGGGAGCAGGTTGAAGAACTGGAACACGAAGCCGATGTGCTCGCGGCGCAGTAGCGTGACTTCGCGGTCGGAAAGCGTGCCGACGTCCTGGCCGGCGATCTCGATCGTGCCGCCGGTCGGCTTGTCGAGCGCCGCGAGCAGATGCATGAGCGTCGACTTGCCCGAACCGGAAGGGCCCATGACGGCGACGAGCTCGCCGGAGGTCACCTCGAGCGACACCCCGCGCAGCGCGTCGACAGCTGCCTCGCCTTCGCCGTAGCGGCGGGTGACCTCCGTCGCGCGAACGACATTCCCGTTGGAATTCATGTCTCCGACGTTACAGTCGGTCGGCAAGGTCGGGTATCGGGGAATCCCCTGGTCCGACCCTGGTCCTACGCTTTGACAGACGCGAGCTCCGGGATGATGTCGTCGCCGTAGGCCTTGAGCGTCTCTTCCTGGCCGTGCGTCATCAGGTAGATGTTGAACTGGTCGACACCGATGCCCTCGAGCTCGCGTAGCTTCGTCTTGATCTGGTCGTTGTTGCCGATCACGCAGAAGCGGTCGCAGATCTCGTCGGTAACGAACTCTCCGTGCTTCGCGCCGACGCGGGAGTGCTCGTTGTAGTCGTAGAACTTCCGCGCCTGCACGTAGTCAGTGAGCGCCTGCGGCACCGAACTGCCGTCCGTCCCGTAGCGGTCGATCAGATCCTGGACATGGTTCGAGACCATCGCCGGGAACCACCTGACCTGCTCGCGTGCATCCTGGAGGTCGTCGGTGACGTGGCTCGGCGCGCTGACGATGCACTTCAGCGCCGCCGGATCCCGCCCCGCCTCTTCGGCGGCCTTGCGCGCCGTCTCCATGATCCACTGGATGATGTCCGGGTCGGCAAGCTGGATGATGATCCCGTCGCCCTGGCGGCCGCCGACGGCGAGCGCTTTCGGACCGTAGCCCGCGACGTGCATCTCGATCTCCGGCAGCTCGGGGCGCACCCACTTGAGCTGGATGTCCTTGTCGTTCCAGTGAACTTCCTTGCCGTTCATGAACGGCTTGATCATCTTCAGCGCCTCTTCGAACTGCGCCACCTTCATCGGCTGCCCGCCGATGTAGCGGACAGCCGAGTCCCCGCGGCCGATCCCCATGATCATGCGGCCGTCGGAGATGTCCTGCAGCGTCGCGTACGCGCTCGCGAGCACCGTCGGCTCGCGCGTGCCGGGGTTCGTGACCATGTGGCCGAGCTTGATGCTCGAGGTCCGATCGGCGACGAGCGCCATCACCGGGAACGACTCCTGCCAGAGCACGTGCGAGTCGTAGGTCCACGCGTACTCAAAGCCCTGCTGCTCCGCGAGCTGGATCAGCTCGATCAAGCGGGTGTACGGCGGGTCGGGCAGAACGGTGACGCCGAAGCTCAAGCTCATGAGACCTCCAGTTCGCGGGGCAGACCCCAAGCCTAGTCCGTCAGAATCACACCGTGAAGATCATTTGCATCGGCAGGAACTACGCGGAGCATGCCGCGGAGCTCGGCGACGAACCGCCCACCCGACCGCTGATCTTCGGCAAGTTCGAGAATACGCTGATCGGTCCCGGAGAAGCGATCGTCATCCCGCCGGAGGCGACCCACGTCGACTCCGAGGCGGAGCTCGCCGTCGAGATCGGCCGGCGCGGGAAGCACATTCACTCGGACGATGCGCTCGACCACGTTCGTGGGTACCGCGTTGCCAACGACGTCTCGGCACGCAACCTCCAGTACACCGAGGGCCAGTGGACGCGGGCGAAGGGGTTCGACACCTTCTGTCCGCTCTCCACGGAGCTCGTGCCTGTGTCCGAACTCGGCAACGGGAGCGGCCTGCACGTCGTGCAGCGGCTGAACGGCGAGGTGTTGCAGGACGGCAACACGAACGACCTGATCTTCGACGTGCCCTTCCTCATTGCCTACGTGTCGAAGGTGTTCACGCTCGATCCGGGCGACCTGATCCTGACAGGCACGCCGTCCGGTGTCGGGTGGGCTCGCGAGCCGAAGCTGTCGATGAAGGCGGGCGACGTCGTCGAGGTGGAAGTCGAGGGGATCGGAACCGTGTCGAGCCCGGTCGTCGCCGCATGACGGGGCTGCTGCTGCTCGCGTTCGCGATCGTGGCGGGGGCGGGGCTACCGGTGCAGGCCGGCATCAACACGAAGCTCGCCGAGTACGTCGGCGGCCCGGTGCGCGCGTCGGCGGTCTCGTTCGCCTTCGGCGCTCTTTGCCTGGCGATCGTGGTGCTCCTGTTCTACCGCTCGGGCGGGCACCGGGCCGGCCAGGCGCCATGGTGGGCGTGGATCGGCGGCGCATTCGGCGCGATCTTCGTCACGTCGGCGGTCGTCGTGCCGCTGCGCATCGGCGCGGCGGCGTTCTTCGGCATCGTCGTCGCAGCGCAACTCGTCGCGAGCGTGCTCATGGACCAGTTCGGCTGGCTGTCGTTCGCGCAGCGCGACGTCTCACCGCCGCGCCTACTCGGTGTCGGGCTGCTGATCTCGGGCGCGCTGCTCGTGCGCCTGTTCTAGTGGCTGACTGCTTCTTCTGTCGGTTCCTAGGTGGCGTCGAGAGCGACTGGAACCGGGCGTCCGACGTCGTGCTGCGAACCAAACGCACGACGGTCTTCGTCTCACCGAGATGGTGGCCGGGAAATGCGGGGAACGTCATCGTCATCCCGAACGACCACATACCTGACTTGGAGACCGCAGACGACGCGTTGTTGGGCGAGCTCTATGCAGCAGCGAAACAGATCGCCAGCGCGATGCGCACCGCATATGGCTGCAACGGAACCTCGACACGCCAGCACAACGGAACGGACGCCGGGCAGGAAGTTGACCACCTGCATGTCCACGTCTTTCCCCGCTACGCAGGCGACCGGTTGTACGAGCGCGACACCGAGCACCGTTTCGTGAGCCCGGAGGAGCGCGCCCCGTACGCCGAAAAACTGCGAGCGGCGTTCGGCGCGTGAAACTCACGAACCTGGTTAAAGAGCGAACCAGGTTCGATCCCTTTACCGAAACCTGGTTTCGGTTTTCCTTCGGAACCAGGTTCGGGGTGTGAACCTGGTTCCAGAGTTTCGAACCACCGCGGCTAGCCGAGCCAGGCGAGCGTGCGCGTTGCAAGCTTGTCGAGCGCCCGGACGCTCAGCTCGAGGTGTTCCGTCTTGGTGTCCTCGAGCTTCGTGTGGGAGAGGCCGCGCAAGCTCTGCACGAAGATCATCACCGTCGGGATGCCGGCGCGCGAGACCTCCGCAGCGTCGTGCAACGGGCCCGACGGCAGCTTGTGCGAGGTGCCGGCGACCTCTCTGATCGCCTCGTCGGCGAAGCCGACCAGCGTCTCGTCGAAGAGGATCGGCTCGATGTTCCAGATGCGCTCCCACTCGACCTCGATGTTCTCCTCGGCCGCGAAACGGTCGGCCGCTTCGCGCGCCATCGCGAGCATGCGCGCGAGCGAATCCGCGTCGAGGTGACGCTGGTCGAGCAGCTGCACGGCGGTCTCGACGACAGAAGTGACGATCCCAGGCTCCGTTACGACGCCGCCCGAGGTGCAGACCGCGCCGCCGCCGACTTCGGCGGCAATCTCGCGGATGTACAGAGCGAGCTTCGCTGCGCCTGCAAGCGCGTCGCGCCGCTTGTCCATCGGCGTCGAGCCCGCGTGGGCGGCCTGCCCGCGCCACGTGAAGCGCGAGCGCTCGACGCCGAACGTACCGAGCACGACGCCGAGCGGTAGGTCCATCGACTCGAGCACAGGCCCCTGTTCGATGTGCAGCTCGAGATAGGCGCCGGCGTTCTCGAGTTGCGAGTGAGCGGCGAGCGCGCCGTCCAGGTCGACGCCGTGCTCCTCGAGCGCGTCGGGCAATGCGGTGCCTTCCCGGTCTTTGAGCGCGCGCAGCTCGTCCTGATCCTTCATCGAGCCGGCAGCGGCCGACGAGCCGAAGAGCGAACGCCCGAACCGCGCGCCCTCCTCGTCCGCCCACGAGACGAGCCGCACCGTGACCGGTGGTGTCCCCTCCTCCGCGATCCGGCGCAGCACCTCGACGCCGGCCATCACGTTCAGGCAACCGTCGAGCCAGCCGCCGTTCGGCACGGAATCCATGTGGCCGCCGATGATCAGCGCGCGGTCGGACTCGCCGCGCAGCGTGAACCACTGGTTCCCGGCCTCGTCGATCTCTTCCTCGGCCCCTGTGCCCTCGACCTTCAGGCGCAGGAAGTCCCGTGCGTGCTCCCAGGTGGCCGTCCATGCGACGCGTTGCGCGCCGTTGTCGTCTCCGGTCAGCTCACGCAACTCCTCAAGCTCGGCGACGGTGCGTGCGGGGTCGAGCGCCACGCGCGCGACTCTACAGCGAGGCTCCGGCTGTGGTAATCACTAAGGGCATGGACGACGTCGCGATTTCGGCCGCTCCCGCGGCCCTCGGCACGGAAATCAGCGGCGCCGGAGTGGCCCGCCGACTGGCGACCGGAATGCTCGTCCTCGCGGCGCTCGCCGGGCTCTGGGAGGGCTACAAGTGGTTGTGGGAGACGACCAAGTGGTCGTGGCCGTTCAAGGTCGACGACACGACGGTGCCGCACCTGCACAAGATCGCCGAGGCGTTCTGGCAGCCGACGACGACGGGTGGCCCACCGCTGATCCAGTCGCTGCTCCACGCGACGTGGTTCACCGGGAAGGAAGCGCTCGCAGGCTTCCTCCTCGGCGCTGCGATCGGCTTCATGATCGCGGTCGTGCTCTCGCAGTCGCAGTTGCTCGAGCGCGGCCTCGTGCCGTGGGTCGTCGCCTCGCAGACCGTGCCGATCCTCGCGATCGCGCCGATGGTGGTCGTCGGCCTGGGCTCCAAGGGCGTCGCCGGTTGGAAGGCGGTAGCGATCCTCGCCGCCTATCTCACGTTCTTCCCCGTCGCGATCAACACGCTGCGGGGCCTGCACTCGGTGGACCCGCGCGCCGTGCAGCTGATGGAGTCATACGCCGCAAGCCGCTGGCGCGTGCTCTGGCAACTGCGTGTGCCCGCGTCGGTGCCCTACATCTTCACCGCGCTCAAGATATCGGCGACGGCAAGCGTGATCGGCGCGATCATCGGCGAGTCGCCAGCGTCGATCCAGGACGGCCTCGGAGGTGCAATCGTGAACTTCAACCAGTACTACTCGCTGCAGCCCACGTACCTGTGGGCGACGAACGTGATCTGCGCCGCGCTCGGCATCGTCTTCTTCCTCGGCGTCGTGCTCGCAGAACGCCTCGTGCTGCGCGGCGCCCCGGAGAACGTCGCGTGACCGCGGCCACGGACAGCGTCGTCTCGATCAGCGGGCTCTCGAAGTCGTTTCGGACCGGCGTCACGGCGCTGCAGGACATCGACCTCGACATCCGCCCGCGCGAGTTCGTCTCGCTCATCGGCCCGTCGGGCTGCGGCAAGTCCACGCTCCTGCGGATCATCGGCGACCTGATCCAGCCGACGTCCGGCACGGTGAACGTCAACGGAAAGTCAGCGCACCAGGCGCGTCTCGACCACGACTACGGGATCGTCTTCCAGGACGCTGTCCTCTACGACTGGCGCACCGTCGCGCGCAACGTCTCGCTGCCGCTCGAGATGCTCGGCTGGGACCGGGCGAAGCGCCGCGAGCGCGTGCGCGAGATGCTCGAGTTGGTCGAGCTGACCGGCTTCGAATCGAATCGGCCCTGGCAGCTCTCGGGCGGAATGCAGCAGCGCGTGTCGATCGCGCGCGCGCTCTCGTTCGACCCGGCGCTTCTGCTGATGGACGAGCCCTTCGGTGCGCTCGACGAGATGACGAGGGAGCGCCTGAACATGGAGCTCCTCCAGATCTGGGAGAAGGCCTCGAGCACCGTCGTGTTCGTCACGCACTCGATTCCCGAGGCGGTGTTCCTCTCCACGCGCGTCGTCGTCATGTCGGCCCGTCCCGGGCGCATCGCCGAGGTCGTGAACGTCGACCTACCGCATCCCCGTACGGCGGAGACCCGCGAGGACCCGCGCTTCTTCGAGCACGTGACTGCAGTCCGCGAGGCGCTTGCCGCCGGCGGAGGCCAGCAGGCGCCTGCCGTCAAGGAGCTGTTCTGACGAGCGCGGTCGTCGAGCCGATCCCCCGCGGGATGGGCGCCATCGTCGGGAGCCGGCTCCGCGACTGGCTGCCGGCGATCGCCGTGTTCGTGCTCGGGATCGCGCTCTGGCAACTGCTGACGACCGTGCTGAACGTCCAGACGTTTCTGCTGCCGAAGCCTTCCGACATCGCAACGGCGTTCTGGGAGAACCGCACGGAGCTCTGGCACGACGGCGTCTACACGCTGAAGGAAGCCGCGGGCGGGTTCGCGATCGGTGGCGGCCTGGGCGTGATCACCGCGCTCGTGCTGGCGCGCTTCCGCGCAGTGGGCGCCGCACTGATGCCGTTCGCCATCGCCGCCAACGCCATCCCGATCATCGCGTTCGCCCCGATCACGAACAACTGGTTCGGACTCCTGAATCCGGTCTCGAAGATGGCGATTGCCGCGGTGCTCTGCTTCTTCCCGACGATGGTCAACACGCTGCGCGGCCTGACGTCGGTGCACCCGTCGTCGATCGAGCTGATGCGCTCCTACGGCGGCGGCGAGTTCGCGATGTTCCGACGCGTCCGCATTCCGAGCGCGCTCCCCTTCATGTTCACGGGTCTGAAGGTAGCGGCTGTCCTCTCGATGATCGGCGCGATCGTCGGGGAGTACTTCGGCGGACCGACGAACGCCCTGGGCGTCTCGATCCTCAATGACTCGCAGCTCTTCAATTTCCCGCGCGCGTGGGCGGGGATCCTGCTCGCAAGCGCCTTCGGCATCGGCCTGTACGGTGCCGTCGCGCTCGCGGAGCACTTCAGCACCGGCTGGCATCCGTCGGCACGGGCCTTTAACTCGGAGTAGGGAACGTAGAGAATGGCCAGAGCGGCCGAAGCGGTCGCACCGACTCGAAAGGGGAACTTATGAAAAGGAAGCACTGGGTGGTGGGACTGCTCGTCCTTGCGTTGACCGGCGCGGTGATCGGCGCCGCGCTCGCAGCGACAGCTGCACCGAAGCAGCAGAAGCTCACCAAGGTGACGCTGCAGCTCAAGTGGGTCACGCAGGCGCAGTTCGCCGGCTACTACGCAGCCCTCGAGAAGGGCTACTACAAGGCCGCCGGCCTCGACGTGAACATCAAGATCGGCGGACCGAGCATCACTCCCGAGCTCGTCGTGAAGGGCAAGCAGGCGGACTTCGGCATCGACTGGCTGCCGAGCCTGATGGCCACGCGCGAGCAGAAGAGCGGCCTCGTCTCGATCGCGCAGGTCTTCGCGCGTTCCGGCATGACGGAGATCACGTGGAAGAAGAGCGGCATCACGTCGATTGCCAAGATGCGCGGCAAGAAGGTCGGCGTCTGGTGCTGCGGCAACGAGCCCGAGCTCTTCGCCGCCCTGGCGAAGAATGGGATCAACCCGAAGAAGGCCTCTGACGTCACGATCGTCAATCAGCCGTTCGACATGAGCCTGTTCCTGAAGGATCAGGTCGACGCAGCGGCAGCGATGACGTACAACGAGCTCGCACAGGTCCTGGAGACGAAGAACCCGGCGACGGGCAAGCTCTACCAGCCCTCCGACCTGAACGTCTTCAAGATGTCGAGCCCGCAGGTCGGGACCGGCATGCTCGAGGACAACGTGTTCGTTCGCGCGGACTGGCTCAAGAACCCGGCAAACCAGGCAACGAGCGTCAAGTTCCTCAAGGCGTCGTTCCAGGGTTGGATCTACTGCCGTGACCACCAGGCCGAGTGCGTGAACTTCGTGCTCAAGCACGGCTCACTGCTCGGCAAGGGACACCAGACGTGGATGATGAACGAGATCAACAAGCTCGTCTGGCCGAACAAGTCCGGCATCGGGCACGCCTCGACGGCGCAGGTCAAGCTGACGGCCTTGATCGCCAAGACCTACGGCGTGACGAAGAAGCTGTCGACCGACGCAACGACGTACAAGTACGCCGACATGGCGCTCGACCAGCTGAAGGCTTCGGGCGTCAACGTCTACGGCTCGAAATGGCGGCCGAAGACGATCACGCTGACGGAGGGCGGCAAGTAGCCCCACCGCCATCTGCCGGATGCGAGGGCCGCCCTGCAGGGCGGCCCTCGTCGTTCTAGAGTTTTCGGGACATCGAGGACAAAGGAGAGCTGCATGTCTGTGCTGATCAAGGGCGGCCGCGTGATCACGGCGGCGGACGACTACGTCGCTGACGTCTTCATCGAGGGTGAGCGCATCTCCCTGATCGGCGCGTCGCTGGACGTCCCGGCGGACAAGGTGATCGACGCGACCGGCAAATACGTTCTGCCAGGCGCGGTCGATCCGCATACGCACCTCGAGATGCCGTGGCGCGGCGAGACGACGATCGACGACTTCACGTCGGGTCACACTGCGGCCGCGTTCGGCGGCACGACGACCCATGTGGACTTCTGCATCCAGAGCAAGGGGCAGACGTTCGGCGACGCACTCGCTGCGTGGCACGCGAAGCGCGAAGGCAAGGCGCTGATCGACAACGGCTTCCACATCGCCGTCACCGATCTCCGCGAGGGCGGAACGCTCGAGGAGCTCGCACGGCTGCCGGAGGAGCACGGCGTCACCTCGTACAAGCTCTTCATGGCCTACAAGGACTCACTGATGGTCGACGACGAGACGCTCTTCAAAACCATGCAAGTTGCCGCCAAGACCGGTGCGCTCGTGATGGTGCACGCAGAAAATGGCGATGCGATCGAGGTGCTGATGACCGAGGCGATCGAGGCAGGCAACACGTCGCCGCGCTACCACGCGCTGACGCGTCCGCCCGAGCTCGAGGGGGAGGCGACGAACCGCGCGATCCAACTTGCGCACGTCGCAGGCTCGCCGCTCTACGTCGTGCACGTTTCGTGCAAGGAATCGGCCGAGCCGATCGCGCTCGCGCGCGAGAAGGGCTGGAACGTCTGGGGCGAGACGTGCACGCAGTACTTCTTCATCGACCAGACGTTCCTCGACGGCCCCGGCTTCGAGGGCGCGAAGTACGTCTACACGCCGCCGCCGCGCGACAAGTCGAACCAGGACGTCCTCTGGAACGCGGTCCGCACCGACGTGTTGCAGGCGATCTCGACCGACCACTGCGCGTACCTCTTCAAGGGCCAGAAGGACGCGGGGCTCGACGACTTCCGGCAGATCCCGAACGGCGGCCCCGGGCTCGAGAACCGGCTCCAGATGATCCATCAGTTCGGCGTGCGCGAAGGGCGCATCTCGCTGAACCGCATGGTGGAACTGCTGTGCACGAATCCCGCCAAGCTGTTCGGGCTGTATCCGCGCAAGGGCACGCTCGCCGTCGGCTCGGACGCAGACGTCGTCATCTTCGACCCGGAGAAGCAGGTGACGATCTCCGCGTCGACGCACCACTCGAAGTCGGACTACAACCTCTACGAGGGCACCCAGGTGCAGGGCTCCCCCGAGGTCGTGCTGCTCCGCGGTCACGTGCTCGTCGAGAACGACCAGCTCGTCGCGAAGCCGGGCATCGGTCAGTTCATCAAGCGCGCGAAGTTCGGCGAAGAGCTGAAGCCGGCCGCGCTCGCATCTGCCTAGACGAAACGGCGGGAGGGCGGCGCGTGCCGCCCTCCCGTGTTCGTGCTTCCTTAGTCGACGCTCGCGGGCGCGACCGTCGCGTCCTTGGACAGGATCGGCCGGAGGATGTAGTAGAGGCCACCGCCGACGACCATTGCCGTCAGCCACGAGAGGTCGGTGTTGTTCGTTGCCTTGGCGATCGGGCCCTGGAAGGCGCTGACGAGCCCGTACTCCCAGGCCCAGCCGGCGACGAGCCCGGATAGCACCGCGATGATCGCCGCCCAGTTGATGTCGCCGTACCGGGCGTTCTCCGATTCGTCGTAGAGGCCGGCCACGTCGATCTTGCCGCCTCGCACGATGTAGAAGTCGACGAGCATTACCCCGCCCCACGCTGCGATCCAGACGACGACCGAGGCGATCCACTTGTCGAAGTCGCTCGCGAAGTTGTTCGACTGGATGAACGCGATCAGCGCGATCGTGCCGATGATCGACACGAAGACCGACACCTTCCACCGGGCGACCTTGATGTCAAGCGACAACGCCGCGAGCGTCGCGGAGTAAAGGTTGAGGATGTTCGTGGCGATCGGGCCGTGCATGACGAGGAAGAGAACGAGGATCGACACGCCCCCGAACGCCGCAGTGACGAAAGCGGCCGGGTCGGTACTCGTCCCTGCGCTCGCGATCGAGGCGCCGAGGAACCCGAGCCACACGGTGGGGATGAAGATGCCGAGGGAGGTCGACCAGAAGACGTGCTTCTCCGGCGTGCCGGGCTTGATGAAGCGCGTGTAGTCGGACGACCACGAGAGCCAGGTGATGCCCCACCCGACGCCGATCGCGGTCATCAGCTGGGTGATCGCGGTCCACTTGTCGCTGCCGTGGGCGGTCGAATGGCTCCAGACGATGTTGATCTTGCTCCAAGCCAGGATCGACATCAGGATCATGATCGCCGCGGCGACCGGCACGGTCCACTTCTCGAACGACTGGATCAAGTAGAAGCCGACGATCGCGATCCCCGCCTGGATCGCCATGATCGCGATCCCGACCGCGTACTTCGTGCCGGTGCCGGGGTTGCTGATCCCGAGGTGGGTGAGGATGCCGAGCGTCAGGTCGAGCACGACCCAGGTGTTGACGCCGAGCCACCCCATGGTCATCAACATCTGTGCCGTCGCCGGCAGGTACGCGCCACGGCGGCCGAAGGCCGCACGCGAGAGCGTCATCTGATTGACGCCGGTGCGGAACCCCATCACGCAGAACGCCCCGAAGAGCGCGCAGCCGATCACGTTTCCGATCACGAGCACGAGGAGCGTTTCCACGAGGCTCAGCCCGAGGATGATCCCGAGTGCGCCGAGAACCCAGTTGATCGGCGCGATGTTCGCGCCCGCCCAGATCCAAAATTGCTGCAGCGGCGTCGAGTTACGGTCGGCAGCCGGAACCGGTGCGATTCCGTGCGTGTCGAACCGGACCTCGGCTGCCGGCTCTGTAGTGGCCATTCGCCTGCCTCCCGGTAGTCGGTGCTTGTCCGGGCGATCATCTGCCCCCGGCCGGACGTTCGTCCACGGGGGGCCGACGAAGAATTACGCTCCGAGCGTGGCCCTCGTCCTTCGAAACGGACTCGTCGACCTCGGCGGGGGCAGATTCGAGCGAGCGGACGTGGCGATTGCGGACGGCCGGATCGTCGAGAGTAACAGTCTGTTACAAGCGGAGGAGCTCGACTGCTCGCGCTACGCGGTCGTGCCCGGGATGGTCAACGCCCACGCGCACTCGAACGAGAACTGGTTTCGGGGCCTCTGGGACAACCTGCCGCTCGAGCCGTGGATGCTCTTCTCCTACCCCGTGCTCGCGGCGCCCGCACAGTCCGCGGACGAGATCTACACGCGGACGCTTCTCGGCGGGATCGAGCTGCTGCGCTCCGGTGCCACGACCGTCGTCGACTTCCTCTACGACAACGAGGACGCGCTGGAACCGGTCGTCCGCGCCTACCGCGACCTCGGGCTGCGCGCGCTGATCGCGATCGGGATGGGTGACCGCGCCTACCACGAGACAGTCGTTCTGGACGAAGGCCTCGTCTCGCGCGACTTGATCAACCGGCTCGAACGCGAGAAGCCCCCGTCGTGGCAGGAGTGGAGCGACGTCGCTCGTCGCGCCGTCGAGCGCTTCCATCGGCCCGACGAGGGGATCACGATCTGTCTCGCGCCCTCGGGCCCTCAGCGCTGCACCGACGAGATGCTCGCCGGCTGCGCGTCGCTCGCGGACGAGCTCGACCTGATGATCCACATCCACGTCCTCGAGACCCGCATGCAGGCGGTGTCGGGGCAGCGGATGTACGGGCGCACGCTGCCGGAGCACATGGACGCGATCGGCTTCCTGTCGCCGCGGGTGTGCTTCGAGCACGGCATCTGGCTCACGCCGTCGGACCTGGAGCTCGTGCGCGACCGCGGAGTCACGGTCGTGCACAACCCCGTGTCGAACCTGAAGCTCGGCTCGGGCATCGCACCGATCCCGGAGCTGCTCGCTCACGGGGTGAACGTTGCGCTCGGCACAGACGGCATGTGCTCGAACGACGGCAACGACATGTTCGCGACGCTCAAGACGGCCGCGCTGCTGCACAAGCTGTGGGAGGTCGACTACGAGCAGTGGCTCGGTGCCGAGGAGGCGTGGCGGATCGCGACGGTCGGTGGCGCGACCGCGGCGGGCGACCCCGACGGACTGGGCTCGATCGAGCTGGGCCGCCGCGCTGACCTCGTGCTGCTCGACCTCGAGTCGATCGTCTTCACGCCGTTGAACGATCCTCTGAAGCAACTCGCGCTCGGCTCGACGACGCTCGCCGTCTCGTCGGTGATGGTCGGCGGCGAGTGGCGCGTCCGCGACGGCCGGGTCACCGGGGTGGACGAGGCAGCCGTGCTGGCCGAAGGCCGTGCGCGCGGAGCGGAGATCGTCGCGCGGCACGACGAGGGCTTCCAGCTCGGGCAGGAGCTCCTCGCCTCGGTCCGCGCCGGCTGGCTCGAAGCGATGCGGACGGACGTCGGCATCGAGCGCAAGCTCACCCCCTAACCGCAGGCCTGCCTCACACTCCATGTCCACGCGGGACA
>JBKJQL010000152.1:0-12580 GCA_046594035.1 Gaiellaceae bacterium | reverse complement strand
AGTTCCCGCCGTCGTCGCCGGCGGCGCGCTGACGATCGCCCTCGCCCTGATCTGGCCGAAGCTCTTCCCCGACCTGTCGCGGATCGACCGGCTCGAGGATCTGGGAGGGCGCGACGGGACGTCGTTACCCGCCGGTGCGGGAGAAGTGCTGGTAGTCGGGAGTGCCGGCCCAGCGGCCGCCCCACGACCAGCCGACTGAGGCGAACGCGCGCACGAGCGCGCCGCCCGCGACTGCCATCCCCTTGCGGTAGCGGGAGCGATCGAGGTACGCGCGACCGGCCGCGGGACGTACGTCGTTCCCCTGGACGTAGGGGTTCTCGATCGTGTTGACATCGATCGCCTCGCCGTAGGCGTGCGCCGACCAGCGCTTCGGACCGGGCACCGAGGCGTACCGGCAGTTGAAGCCGGAGGTGTTGTCGGCCGCCATCGAACGGCGGTCGTTCCCGCCGTAGGTCGCGATCGGCTCCATCCGGCGGATCGGGAAGCGCGCGGAGTAGAGGCGCCGGAAGACGCTGGAAACGTCCGCTGCGACAGGCTGGCGAACGACGATCGCGCCGGTGTGCGAGCGGCCGTCGTACCCCACGTACGAGACCCGCACGGTGCGGAGTTGTGCCGGACCGACGGGGCAGCCCTCGTGCCAGGAGGCGCCTAGCGCGGCGGCGGTCACAGGGACGACCGCGACCTGAAACGGCGGGAGCGCGGCCATTACACGGCAGAGTACGCGCATGCTCACCCTCGCTCTCGCATTTGCCCTCCAGGGGTGTCCGCAGCGGATCCAGGTCGTCGCGCCCAGCGCGCGCTCCACGACGGCGACCCTGACGGTGCGCGAATGCGGCAAGCGCGTCTTCGGGCCGTGGCGCGCTCGTGTCGGTCGGAACGGCCTCTCGGCGCACCGAGCCGAGGGCGACGGAACGACCCCCATCGGCACGTTCGGCATCGGGCCCGTTCTCTACGGCCTGGATCCCGACCCGGGAGTGCGGCTTCGCTATCACCGCCTGGCCTGTGGCGACTGGTGGGACGGAGATCCGCGCTCTCCCACCTACAACACTTTTCGGCACCTCGACTGCGGGACGACCCCGACGTTCCGGGGCGGGAGCGAGGCCCTGTGGCGGGTCAGGCCCGCCTACCGGCTCTTCGCCTTCATCCGGTACAACGTCGCGCCGGTCGTCCCGGGGCGCGGGTCGGCGATCTTCTTGCACCTCGACACCGGCCGGGCGACGAACGGCTGCGTCTCCCTGCCGCTTCGCCCGTTGCAGTCGCTGCTGCGCCGCCTCGGCCCGGGCGCGGCGATTTCCATCCGCATCTCCGCATAATTTCCATTTTTCTGTATAGTTCTCAAGGTGAAGCGCTCTGTTGCGATCCTAGGCTGCGCCGGATATTCCGGCCAGGAGACCCTCGACCGGGTGCTGTCACACCCCGGGCTCGAAGTCCTGGCGCTCGGCTCCAACTCGCTCGCGGGCAGCGGCGCGTCGGCGCTCGACCCCCGGCTGAATGGCGCGCTGCCCCCGTTCGTCTCCAATCACGAGGCTGCGGCGAGCGGCGCCGACGTGCTCTTCCTCTGCCTCGACAACGAGGCTGCCGCCGTCTTCGAGCCGCCCTCCGCCACCGTGGTCGTCGATCTCTCCGGCGCGCACCGGCTCGTCGACGACGAGGTCGCGCGCGGTTGGTACGGGACGGCGCCCGGCGCGTGGAGCTACGGACTGCCCGAGCTCTTCCCCGCCGACAGGTTGCTGATCGCGAACCCCGGCTGCTACGCGACGGCGGCGCTGCTCGCGCTCGCTCCGCTCGCTGCGGTGACGAACGGGCCGGTGGTCGTGGACGGGAAGTCGGGCGTGTCCGGCGCCGGACGCACGCTCAAGCAGAGCTCGCACGCGGGCTCGGTGCTCGAGAACGTCTCTCCGTACGCCGTGGGCGAGCACCGGCACGCGCCCGAGATCGCGCAGCAGCTCGGCTTCCCGATCTGCTTCGTGCCGCACTTGCTGCCCGTTCGACGCGGCCTGCTGGCGACGTGTTATCTGCAGACGGACGCCGATGTCCGCGCGCTGCTCGACGGGGCCTACGCCGGCAGCGCCGTCGTACGGGTGCTGCCCGAAGGCGTGGCGCCCGAGCTTGCGCGTGTGCAGGGCACGGACGCAGCCGAGATCGGCGTTTTCACGGACGCAGCGACGGGCACCGCGATCGTGATCTGCGCGATCGACAACCTCGGGAAGGGCGCCGCCGGCCAGGCGGTGCAGAACGCGAACCTCGCGCTCGGCCTCGAAGAGACCGCGGGGCTGCGGCTGACCGGCGTGCTCGTATGAGCGTCACCGCTCCGAAGGGTTTCGTCGCGTCGGGCGTGCACGCCCACATTCGCAAGGAGAAGCGCGACCTCGCGATCCTACGCTCGGTGCCGCTCGCGACCGGCGCCGCGATGTGGACGCAGAACCGCGTGCTCGCCGCCCCGGTCGTCGTTTCCAAGCGCCATCTCGAGAGCGCGGAACCGCAGGCCGTCGTGATCAACTCCGGCATCGCCAACGCCGCGACCGGCACGCAGGGTGAGGCCGACGCGATCGCCACCGCCGAGCACGCTGCCGGGCTGCTCGGTCTCGAGCCGGAACAGGTGCTCGTGCTTTCGACCGGCGTGATCGGCGCACCCATGCCGATGGATCGCGTGCTCGCGGGCGTGGACGCGGCAGCGGCCGCGCTGACCGCCGAAGGAGGCGACGACGCGGCCGACGCGATCCTCACCACCGACACGCACGCGAAGACAGCGGTTTCCCACGGCGCGGGGTTCACCGTCGGGGGAATGGCGAAGGGGTCGGGGATGATCCACCCCAACCTCGCGACGATGCTCGCAGTCGTCACAACCGACTATCCGCTTGAGGCAGGCGAGGCGATCGAGTTCCTGCGTCCGGCGGTCGACGTGAGCTTCAACTCGATCACCGTGGACGGCGAGTGCTCGACGAACGACGCGGTGATCCTGCTCTCCTCCGGCGCCGCGGATGTCGAGCGCACGCCCGCGACGGACGAAGCGTTCGTGCTCGCGCTGCGGAAGGTGTGCAGCGATCTTTCCCATCAGATCGTCGTCGACGGCGAAGGGGCGACGCTCGTCGCGGAAATCAACGTCAGCGGCGCGGTCGATGCAGCCGAAGCGCGCGCGATCGCGCAACGCATCGCAACCTCACCGCTCGTCAAGACTGCGCTCTTCGGTCACGACGCGAACTGGGGCCGGGTCTTGATGGCCGCAGGCTCCGCACCGTTCAACGGCGGCTATGCCCACGTCGATCCGATGCTCGTCTCGCTGTCGTACAACGGCACGGCCGTGCTCGTGGCCGGTGCACCGCAGAACGTCGAGCCGAACGTCGACGGCGCGGTGTGCACGATCGACCTCGATCTCGGACTCGGGAACGGGAGCGCCGGATATCTGACGAGCGACCTCTCCTACGACTATGTCCGCATCAACGCGGAGTACCGCTCGTGAGAGGCTCGACCGGTCGGTCGGGCTTACGTCTGGTCGTGAAGGTCGGCGGCGCTGTCGCCGCCGAATCTGCGGATCGCATCCTCGGCTTGCGCGAGGAGGGACACGAGGTCGTCGTGGTGCACGGGGCCGGCCCGCAGATCACGGACGAGATGAAGCGCCGCGGGATTCCGGTCGAGTTCGTGGCCGGCCGCAGGCGCACGTCACGCGCTGCGCTCGACGTCGTCCGCGAATCGATGGAGACGGTCAACGCCGAGCTCTGCGCCGCGATCGGAGACGTCGCAGTGCCGGTCTTCGGCGACCGCGCCGGCTTCCTCGCCGTGCCCGTCCCGCCGCTCGGCTGGGTCGGCGACCCGCTGCCGTGCCGCCCCCAGCAGATCGTCGCTGCGCTGCACGCCGGGCTCGTTCCCGTCGTCGCGCCGATCGCCGTCGGCCCGCTCAACGTGAACGCCGACGATGCAGCGGCTGCACTCGCGCTCGGCCTCGGCGCGAAGCGCCTCGTCTTCCTGACCGACGTCGCGGGCCTCTACGTCGCCGGCGACCTCGTCGACAGTATCGGCGTAGGACGCGCTACGCAGATGCTCGACGAGGGCGTGTTCGAAGGCGGCATCGTCCCGAAGCTGCGCGCCGCGACTCTCGCCGCCGGCAACGGCATCGCTGCCCAGATCGGCAGCACCGTGGTGGTCGCGTGACGGAGGTGCTGACGCAGCTCAACCTTCTGCCGACCTACGCGCGGCACGACGTCACGTTCGTCGAAGGCGAGGGCTCCTGGCTGACCGACTCGTCGGGCAAGCGCTACCTCGACCTGCTCGGCGGGATCGCCGTCGTCGGGCTCGGTCATCGCCATCCGGCGCCGCTCAAGGCCGCGCACGAGCAGCTCGACCGGCTCTGGCATACGTCCAACCTTTTCTCTACGGAACCGATGCAGCAGCTGGCCGGCAAGTTGTCGGACCGCTTCGGCGGGGCGGATTCGTTCTTCTGCAACTCCGGCGCCGAGGCGATCGAGGCGGCCCTGAAGTGGGCGCGCAAGGTGACGGGCCGCACCGAGTTCGTCTCGCTCGAAGGGTCGTTCCACGGGCGCACGTTCGGCGCCCTGTCGATCACGGGCCAGCCCTCGAAGCGCACGGCGTTCGAGCCGCTCGTGCCCGGTGCTGTCTTCGCAACTCCGGAGACGCTGGCCGAGCACGTCGGGCCGAACACCGCCGCGATCGTGCTCGAACCGGTGCAGGGCGAGGGCGGCGTGCATCCGCTTGGTCCCGAGCTGCTCGCCGAGGCGCGCGCGCTTGCCGACAAGCACGGCGCGATGCTGATCTTCGACGAGATCCAGACCGGCGTCGGCCGCTGCGGAGCCTTCTTCGCGTGGCAGCGCTCAGGCGTCAAGCCCGATGCGCTGACGCTGGCGAAGGGGCTCGCGAACGGTCTGCCGATCGGCGCCCTGCTCGTCGGCCACGACGCACCAACCGGATTCGAGCCCGGAGACCATGGCTCGACGTTCGGCGGCAATCCCGTCGCGTGCGCCGCGGCGTGCGCCGTCGTAGACACCGTCGGCGACGTGCTGCTCGCGCAGGTGCGCGCGACCTCCGAGACGCTCGCAGCCGCGCTGCCGAACGTCCGCGGCCTCGGGCTTCTGCTCGCGGTCGAGCTCGACGCCCCTGCCGCCCCTGTCGTCGACGCCGCGCTCGAGAAGGGGCTCGTCGTCGGCACCGCCGGTCCGACGACCCTTCGCCTGACTCCGCCGCTCACGATTTCTCCCGGTGAGACCGAGCTCGCGATCGGTCTGCTCAACGAGGTGCTTGCACTGTGACGACGAAGTTCGAGCGTCAGGGCACGATCATGCGACTCGTCCAGGAGCGACCGCTCCACACCCAGGAGGAAGTCGCACACGCTCTGCGTGCGAACGGCATCGCCGCCGTGCAGGCGACGGTTTCGCGTGACATCCACCAGCTCGGCCTCACGAAGGTGCGGAACGGAGACGGGAAGCTCGTCTACGCGCTGCCCGGTTCCGCCGACGTGCGCCGCACCGACGAACTCAGCGGTGCTCTTCGCCGGTGGATGGGCGAGTCCGCGCCGTCGGGCACGCTGCTCGTGATCCAGACACCGCGCGGATTTGCAGCCGCGCTCGCCGACGCGATCGACGCCGCTGCGCTCCCTGAGGTCGCGGGCACGATCGCGGGCGACAACACGGTCTTCGTCGCGTGTGCCGACTCGTCGAGCCCGACCGAGCTCGAGAAAGACCTGCGGAGTCTCGCCTCATGAGCAGAGACCTAGGATCGACGGAGTCGATGAAGAGAGACATGGGCTCGACGGAGTCGATGAAGATGGTGGAGGACTCCGGCGTGATCCTCCGCTCGCTGCCGGTCGGCGAGCGGGTCGGGATCGCGTTCTCCGGCGGGCTCGACACGAGCTGTGCGCTCGCGTGGATGCGCGAGAACGGCGCGATCCCCTATGCATTCACCGCCGACCTCGGCCAGTACGACGAGCCCGACATCGACGCGGTGCCCGCGAAGGCGATGCAGTTCGGAGCGGAGGACGCAGTGCTCGTCGACTGCAAGGACGCGCTTGCGCGCGCCGGGCTCGAAGCTCTGCGCTGCGGCGCGTTCCACATCCAGACGGCAGGGAGGCGCTACTTCAATACGACGCCGCTCGGTCGTGCGATCACCGGGACGATGCTGGTCAAGGCAATGGCGGCGCACGGCGTCGACATCTGGGGTGACGGCTCGACCTACAAGGGCAACGACATCGAGCGCTTCTACCGCTACGGCCTGCTCGTCAACGAGCACCTCCGCATCTACAAGCCGTGGCTGGACAGCACGTTCGTAGCGGAGCTCGGAGGACGTAAGGAGATGAGCGAGTGGCTCGTCGAGCGCGGCTTCCCACACAAGGAATCGATCGAAAAGGCGTACTCGACGGACGCAAACATGCTCGGTGCGACGCACGAGGCGAAGGACCTGGAGTTGCTCGAGACGTCGATGAAGATCGTCGATCCGATCATGGGCGTCGCCCACTGGGACCCGGCGGTCGAGATCGAGCCCGAGACCGTCACGATCACCTTCGAGAACGGCTCGCCGGTCGGCGACCCGGTCGAGGTGATCCGGTCGATGAACACGATCGGCGGTCGCCACGGGCTCGGCATGTCGGACCAGATCGAGAACCGCATTATCGAGGCGAAGAGCCGCGGCATCTACGAGGCGCCGGGCATGGCACTGCTCCACATCGCCTACGAGCGCCTCTTGAGCGCGATCCACAACGAGGCGACGCTCGAGCGCTACGCAGAGGAAGGCCGCCGTCTGGGCCGGCTGCTCTACGAGGGACGCTGGTTCGACATCCAGGCGCTGATGCTCCGCGACGCACTGACGAAGTGGATTGCGGCGCCGGTGAACGGCACCGTGACGATCGAACTACGCCGGGGCGACGACTACACGATCCTCGATACGCAGGGCGAAGGATTCTCGTACGGTCCCGAGCGCCTGAGCATGGAGCGCAGCGCGACCGCATTCACTGCGGCGGATCGCATCGGGCAGCTCAACGTGAAGATCAACGACATCACCGACGCGCGCAAGATGCTCGAGGCGCTGGGTTGGGAACTGTGAAGTTGTGGGCGGGCCGCGTCGGCGGCGAGCTCGCGCCGGAGGTGTGGGACTTCCTCCATGCGGACGACGCGGAGCTCCTTCCGTATGACCTGCAGGGAACGCTGCTGCACGCGCAGCGGCTGCACGCCGCCGGGATCCTCGACGACGCAGAGCTCGCAGAGGTGACAGAGAAGCTCGCGACGATCGAGGAGATCGACGAGAGCGACGAGGACGTGCACTCCTCGATCGAGCGTCAGCTCGGGGAGGTCGGCCGCAAGATTCACGCGGGGCGCTCGCGCAACGACCAGGTCGCCGCTGCGTTCAGACTGTACGTCGGAGCAGCGTGCGCCGAGGCCGACGCAGCTGTCACCGACTTCGCCCACATCATCCTTTCGCGCGCAGAAGCGGAGTCGGCGACGCCGATGCCCGGTTACACGCACCTTCAGCGCGCCCAACCCGTGACGCTCGGCCATCACCTGCTCGCATGGGTCGAGATGCTCGAGCGCGACCGTGCGCGCTTCGCCTTTGCCGCCGCGCAGGCTGCGCCGTCGCCGCTCGGCGCCGGTGCGCTCGCAGGCTCGACGCTACAGATCCCGCCGCCGCCGAACCAGATGCGCAACTCGATCGACGCCGTCGCGGACCGCGACTTCGCGCTCGACTACCTCTACGCCGCCGCTGTGCTCTTCACGCACCTCTCGCGCTTCGGCGAGGAGCTCGTGCTCTGGACGACGACCGAGTTTGGGTTCGCGCGCTTGCCGGAAACCGCCGCGACCGGTTCTTCGATCATGCCGCAGAAGCTGAACCCCGATGTCGCCGAGCTCGCGCGAGGAAAGGCCGGCACCGCGATCGGCCGACTGACCGGACTGCTCGCGACCGTGAAGTCGCTCGCGCTCGCCTACGACCGCGACCTGCAGGAGGACAAGCCACCCGTGTTCGCCGCGCGCAAGGACGTCGCGGGCGCGCTCGGCGCGCTGACGGTGTTGATCGGCGGCCTCAAGTTCAACCACGAACGGTTGGCCGCCGCCACCGCCGATCCGCTGCTTCGAGCGACGGATGCCGCCGAGGCTCTCGTTGCCGAGGGCGTCCCGTTCCGCGACGCGCACGAGCAGGTCGCAAACCAGGTTCGCGACGGAACCTTCGAAGCGCCACCAGCCGGCGACCGGCTCGGCGACGTCTCAGCAGCGGTCGCCGCCGCAAAGGAGCGTTGGTCATGACGAGCCCCCTCGAGATCTCTCTGGCCGGGCGCGACTTCCTGCGCATCTCCGACCTGGTGCCCGCGGAAGCGGAGGCGATCCTCGATCGCGCCGTCGAACTGCGGCTCAACCCGAAGCAGCCGCTGCTGCCGGGCGCGACGCTGGGTCTCTTTTTCGCGAAGCACTCGACGCGCACGCGCGTCTCTTTCACGGCGGGCATGGCCCAACTCGGCGGCGCCGCTGTCCATCTGGCGCCGGAGGAGCTCCAACTCTCGCGCGGCGAGTCGCTCCCTGACACGGCGCGCGCGCTGTCGGGCTACCTCGACGCGCTCGCAGTGCGCGTGCACTCGCACGAGGAGCTGGAGGAGTGGGCGCGCTGGGCGTCGATCCCCGTGATCAATGCGCTGACCGCAGAGGAGCATCCATGCCAGGCGCTCGCCGACGCACTGACGATGCGCGATCGCCTCGGCTCACTCGAAGGGGTGCGCGTCGCGTGGGTCGGGGACGGCTCGAACGTGTGCACGTCGCTTGCGCGGCTCGGTTCGTTGCTCGGGTACGAGGTGATCGCGGCGTGCCCGGAGGGCTACGAGCCGGCGGTCGACGTGCACCTGGTGCGCGACCCGCGGGAGGCCGTGAGCGCTGCCGACGTGATCGTCACCGACACCTGGGTCAGCATGGGGCAGGAGGACGAGCACGACCAGCGCGTGCGCGACCTCGAGACCTATCGGCTCGACGCCGCCCTGCTCGGGCATGCCTCGAAGGACGCGTTCGTCATGCACTGCCTGCCGGCGCACCCGGGCGAGGAGATCACCGCCGAGGTGCTCTACGGGGAGCGCTCGGCGATCTGGGACGAGGCGGAGAACCGCCTCCACGTCCAGAAGGCGCTGCTCACGCTGCTGCTCGAGGCCTGAGGCCGCAAAGCGGCCCTCATGCCGGGGGCTCCTGCGGCCGATAGATGGCGCGTGGAAGCCGCATCCGTCCCCCAGACGAGCACGGCTATGCGTCTCGGCGAGTTGCTCGTGCGCGCGGGTCACGCGACCCAGGAACAGATCAACCAGGCACTCGAGCTGCAGCCCCTGCTGCATAAGCGCCTCGGCGAGGTGCTCGTCGAGAAGAAGTGGGCGACGCCGCGCGCGATCGCGGAGGCGCTGGCCGAGCAGTACGGCCTCGAGTTCGTCGACCTGTCGCAGGTGGCCGTCGACCCGCGGGCCATCGGCCTCCTCCAGGAAGGCTTTGCGATCGGCCACCAGGTCGTCCCCGTTTGCTTCCTCTCCGACAACCACGTCCAGGTCGCGGTCGCCGATCCGACCAACCTGAACACGACCGACGAGCTGCGGCTCGCGCTCGGCGTCAACTGCACGCTTGCGGTTGCCGCTTCGGATGCGCTCGCCTCGACGATCCAGCGCAACTATCGCTTGACGATCGCGGTCTCGGACAAGGCGCCCGAGATCGACGTAGTGGACGACGAGAGCATGGCTGACGGCGCGCTCGACCTCGTCAACGACTTGATCGGCCGCGCGGTGAACGCCGGGGCGTCCGACATCCACCTGAACCCGCAACCACGCGACGTGATGGTGCGCTTCCGTGTCGACGGCGTCCTACGCGACGAGCGGCCGATCGACAAGCGCTTGCAGAACGCCACCGCAGCCCGCGTCAAGGTGATGGCGCAGCTCGACATCGCGGAGAAGCGCTTGCCTCAGGACGGCTCGTTCGTGGTCTACATCGGTGGTAACGCCGTCGACGTGCGCGCAGCGATCCTGCCGACGAAGCACGGCGAGCAGGTCGTCCTCCGCGTGTTGCAACGCGAGACGAAGCTCGAGCTGCCGCAGCTCGGGATGAGCCCGGAGATGGAAGGCATCTTCATGCGCGCCATCGAGCAGCCGCATGGCGCCGTGATCAGCTGCGGTCCGACCGGGTCCGGCAAGACGACGACGCTGTACGCCGCGCTCGACCGCCTGAACGACGGATTCCGCTCGATCGCAACGATCGAGGACCCCGTCGAGTACCAGCTGCCCGGCGTGATGCAGATGGAAGTGCACACGAAGATCAACCTCAGCTTTGGGCGCGGCCTGCGCACGATCCTGCGCGCAGATCCGGAAGTGATCCTCGTCGGCGAGATCCGCGACGAGGAAACGGCGAAGATCGCGATCCAGGCGGCGATGACCGGCCACCTCGTGCTGACGACCTTGCACACGAACGACGCTGCGAGCGCGATCTCCCGCATGCGCACGCTCGGGGTCGATCCCGACCTCCTCGCCGGCTCGATCAACTGCATCGTCTCGCAGCGCCTGGCACGCCGCGTCTGCATGCACTGCCGGGAGGCCTACGAGCCGACGGCGGAGCAGCAGAGCGCGATGAACCTCATCACGACCGGCGCGAACCCGACGCTCTACCGTACGGCGGGCTGCCTGCAGTGCGGCAACACCGGCTACTCCGGACGCGTCGCGCTCTACGAACTGATGCCGGTGCATGGCCTCGGGCGCGTGCTGCTCGACGGCTCGACCGACGAAATCTTCGACGCCGCCGTCGCCGCCGGGATGCGGACGCTGCGCGAGGACGGCGTTCGCCAGTCGCTCGCCGGAGTGACGACGCTCGAGGAAGTCCGCCGGATCACCGGCGACCGCCGCCTGCTGGCCTAGCCAAGCCGCCCACACTCGGGCCAAGGTTCCAGACCGAGAAGAACCTGGTTCGCTCTCCCAACCAGGTTCACGAGTCTCCGCATCCGGTCAGATGGGCTGACGCAGCAGCGAGGTATTACGCAGCGCAAAGAGCGCGCATCCAAGGACAAGCGCGGCCGCGCCCGCAACCGCGCAGACATCCGCAATGTTGAACGCGAACGCTCCGGCGACGATCGGATTCGGGACGCCACCACGCCAGGCAAGCGCCGAGACAAGGTTGCCGAATGCGCCGGCGGCAGCGACGCCACCCGCCACCGCGAGCAGGCGTGACGGCACACGCGGCACGACGTGGACGAGCAGACCGGTCAGCAGGGCTGCGAGGACGACGTAACCGGCGCCGCGTGGATGGCCGTACACCGGTGCGCTCGCCTTCTGCGTGAGGTCGACGGCTGCGAGCACGACGCCGGTCACGATCAGCAGCCGCCGGCGCTCAGACACGGACACGAGCCACAGCGGCGGTTGCACAGCAAAGAGCGGCCACGACCAGGAAGCCTATGCGCCCATCGCCCGGCAATGAGAACGACAGGCCGAGCAGCGGGGTGCCGACGAGGATCGTCACCGCCGCGATCATGTTCACGAAACCCACGGCGGCGGCCGGGGCGTCCGGGCGCAACCGCTGAGCACCGACGAACGCGGGCGCCATCGGGATCCCCGCTGCGATGCCGACCACCGCCGCGGCGGCGATCGCGAGCGGGAGCGGCTTTGCGATCGAGAGCGCTGCGATGCCGAGCCCGGAAACGACGAAGCTCGCGCGGACGATGCCCGGGCGGTCGATCAAGCGCCCGCCGAGCGGCCGCGAGATCACGCCGAGGAAGAGCACGAGGGCGCCGGCGAGGCCCGCCACCTGCTCGGACACGCCGCCGGCGCGATGGAGCAAGGTCACGACCCAGTTCCCGATCACGACGGAGAGGCCGAACGACGCAGCGTGCATCGCCGCCAGCGGCAGCAGGCGGCGGTCGAGGACGGTCGTGCGCGCCCGGCGAGCGGCCTGTCGCGCCGGTTCCGGCGGCGCGAGCACGACCAGCAGCGCCCCGACCGCGGCAACGAGCGCCGCCGAGACGAAGGGGGCGCGCCAGCTGCCCCAGAGCGGCACCAGAGCGAGCGCAAGCCCGCCGCCCGCCATGCTCACGGCGCCCCAGATGCCCTGCGCGAAGGCGGAGCCGATCGTCGCGCGCATGTACTCGGCGCCCGCGACGAACGCCGCCGCAGTGCCCACCCCCGCGATCAGGCGCATGGCGATCGCGAACCAGGCCTGCTTCCACCCGAGCGCCGCTGCCGACGCGCAGGCAACGATCACCAGCCCGCTCCCGCCGACCAGTCGCGCGCCGAGGCGATCGCAGAGCCGGCCGACCGGCACCTGCAGCGCGGCGTGGGTGACGAAGAGAGCCGTGGTGAAGAGCCCCACGACGGCGAGCCCGATGCCGTAAGACCGCGCAACCCGATCCGCGACCGCGCCGATGTTGGCAGCGTTGAACCCGGGCGTGAAGGCCAGTGCGAATGCACCCAGAACAGCCCGGACCCGCATCTCTCGACCCTAGATGGGTGATGCCACGGTTGCGCCCGTCCGGGAACGGCCCAGACGCGGCGCAGGACGCCCGCCTCGCCCTCGAACAGCCATCCCGGCTGTCCAGCGGGCGAGTCGAACGTCCTGCTTGGTCTGGATCCGCCCCCACACCCACGCCC
>JBKJQL010000067.1:0-3935 GCA_046594035.1 Gaiellaceae bacterium | reverse complement strand
TGATGCGCTCTTGGAGCTCGCCCATCTCGGTGCCGAGCGTCGGCTGGTAGCCGACGGCCGACGGCATGCGGCCGAGCAGCGCCGACACCTCGGAGCCGGCCTGCGTGAAGCGGAAGATGTTGTCCACGAAGAGGAGCACGTCGGTGCCCTTCGAGTCGCGGAAGTACTCGGCCATCGTGAGCGCGGTCAGCGCCACGCGCATGCGCGCGCCGGGCGGTTCGTTCATCTGGCCGAAGACCATCACCGTCTGGTCGAGCACCGACTTGCCCGTGGAGCCGACCTTCGTCTCCTTCATTTCGAGCCAGAGGTCGTTGCCCTCGCGCGTGCGCTCGCCGACGCCCGCGAACACCGAGAAGCCCGAGTGGAAGCGCGCGATGCGCGCGATCAGCTCTTGGATGATGACGGTCTTGCCCACGCCCGCGCCGCCGAAGAGGCCGGTCTTGCCGCCACGCGCGTACGGCGTCAGAAGGTCGATGACCTTGATGCCCGTCTCGAAGACCTCGGTCTTGGGCTCGAGCTCGTCGAACAGCGGCGGGGCGCGGTGGATCGGGCGCTTCTCGGTGGCCGTCGAGGGTCCGAGCTTGTCGATCGTGTCACCGACGACGTTGAACACGCGCCCGAGACACGCCTCGCCCACCGGCACCGAGACCGGCGCGCCCGTGTCGATCACGTCTTGGCCACGCACCATGCCGTCGGTGCTGCCGAGCGACACCGCGCGCACGCGACCGCCGCCGAGGTGCTGTTGCACCTCGCCGACGAGGCGCTGCTTGCCGCCGCGCAACGACAGCTCGACTTCGAGCGCGTTGTAGATGCGCGGGAGGGACTCCTCCGGGAACTCCGCGTCGAACGTGGAGCCGATGACCTGCGTGATCTTGCCGAGGGTGTTCATCTGGTTTCTCGTGTCTCGTGCTTTTCGGATCGGGGGCGTGACTGTGGGGTGAGGCCGGTTCGGAGGCGGGGGGCGTGTCTTCGAAATGAACTGGGGCGCCGCGCTACTCGAGCGCGGCGGCGCCGCCCATGATCTCGGTCAGCTCGGTCGTGATCTGGCTCTGACGGCTGCGGTTGAACAGCCGACCGAGCGCCTTGATCATGTCGTTGGCGTTGTCGGTCGCGCTCTTCATGGCGGTCATGCGGGCGACCTGCTCCGAGACCGCCGCGTCGAGGAACGCCTGAAAAATGCGCAGGCGAACCGTGCGAGGGATCAGGTCGGTCAAGATCGTCGCGGCGTCGGGGTCGAAGAGGTAATCGACTGAAGTTCCCGCCGAAGCGGCCGGAACTTCAAAGGGCAGCACGCGCTCGAGCGCGGGTCGTTGCCGGGCGGCCGACTCGAACTTCGTGTACGAGACGTAGAGCGCGTCGATTTCACCTCGAGCGTAGGCATCGATCAGCGGTCCCGCCACGGCGTTCACTTGCGCCACCGTCGGCTTGTCTTCGAAGTGCGTGTGGACTTCGTCGGGGACCACGCCCTGAAACTTCAGCGCGCCCGCGAGCTTGCGGCCGGCCGCGATCAGGGTCATCGTGCGACCTCTCTCGGTCGCGTCCCGCCGCGCGACCATCGTTTGGCGCACGATGCCCGAGTTGTAGCCTCCGCACAGGCCTCGGTTGCTTGCGATCGCGATCATGGCCACCCTGTTCTGCTCGCGTTTCGCGAGGAGAACGTGCTCGAACTCGCCCGCGGCGGCCGAAAGCCGCGCGACCAGCTCGCCGATGCGGTCGGTGTACGGGCGGGCCGCCACCGCGCGATCGAAGGCTTTCTTGAATCGCGCCGTCGCGATCATCTGCATGGTCTTCGTGATCTTGGCGATGTTTTGCACCGCCTTCTTCCGCTTGAGAATTGCGCGCGGCTTGGGCATGGCGTGCCTCTACCGCTTCCGCGTCGGCGCGAACGCCGACGGGACGCGGAGACTTTCGACCTGCATCGGGAGGGGGGCCTTCGTCGTCATCGGGATCAGCGCGGGTCCGGCGCTCGACCGGCGAGGAACGCCTCGTTGAATTGATTGAGGATGCGCTTCAACTCCTCCTCGACGTCCTTGGAGAGCTCCTTCTTGGCGGCGAACGAGTCGAAGAAGCCCTGATGGTTCGAGTGGACGTACGACAGCAGCTTCGTCTCCCAGTCGCGCACCTTGTCGAGCGCGATCGGATCGATGAAGCCGTTGACGCCGGCGTAGATCACCACGACCTGGTCGATGACGTGCATCGGGCGGAACTGGGGCTGTTTTAGGATCTCGACCATGCGACGACCGCGATCGATCTGGGCTTGGGTGCCCTTGTCGAGCTCGGTGCCGAGCTGGGCGAACGCCTCGAGCTCGCGGAAGGCCGCGAGGTTTAGGCGCAAGCCGCCGGAGACCGTCTTGGCCTTCATGGCCTTGATCTGCGCCGCGCCGCCGACGCGCGACACCGAGATGCCCACGTCGATGGCGGGACGTACGTTGGCGCGGAAGAGGTCGGGGACGAGGTAAATCTGGCCGTCCGTGATCGAGATCACGTTGGTCGGGATGTACGCCGAGACCTCGCCTTCCTGCGTCTCGATGATCGGCAGCGCCGTCAGCGAGCCAGCGCCCAAGTCGTTGGACAGCTTCACCGCGCGCTCGAGCAGGCGGCTGTGGAGATAGAACACGTCGCCCGGGTACGCCTCGCGGCCCGGGGGGCGGCGGAGCAGCAGCGAGAGCTGGCGGTACGCAGCGGCTTGCTTCGTCAAGTCGTCGTACACGCACAGCGTGTGGCGCTTCTTCGAGTACATGAGGTACTCGGCCATCGCGCAGCCCGAGTAGGGCGCGATGTACTGGAGCGGCGCGGGCGACGACGACGACGACGTCACGACGATCGTGTAGTCCATCGCGCCGGCCTTGCGCAGCTCTTCGACGATGCCCGCGACCGTCGATTCTTTCTGGCCGATCGCGACGTAGACGCAGACCACGTTCTCGGAGCGCTGGTTGATGATCGTGTCGAGCGCGATCGCCGTCTTGCCGGTCTTGCGGTCGCCGATGATCAGCTCGCGCTGGCCGCGGCCGATCGGCGTCATGGCGTCGATGGCCTTGATGCCCGTCTGGAGGGGCTCTTTGACCGGCTGGCGGTCGGCGATGCCCGGCGCGATCATCTCGACGGGGCGCGAGGCCTCGGCGCGGATCGGGCCCTTGCCGTCGAGCGGGTTGCCGAGCGCGTCGACCACGCGGCCGATCATCGCCTCGCCGACCGGCACCTCGAGCAGCGCGCCCGTGCGGCGGACCGTCTGGCCTTCCTTCAGGTTCTTATAGTCGCCGAGGACGATCGCGCCGATCGAGCCCTCTTCGAGGTTGGACACCTGGCCGCGCACGCCGCCCTCGAACTCGAGCATCTCGCCTGCGAGCGCTTTGTCGAGGCCGTAAATGCGGGCGATGCCGTCGCCGACCTCGAGGATCGTGCCGACCTCGGCGACGTCCAAGTCGGTTCGGTAGGTCTCGATCTCCTTGCGGAGGACGCTGGCGATCTCTTCAGGATTGATGCGCATGGGGAGTTCCGGAACGCGGCTCGAAAAATCGGTGGTTCGAAAATCGGGAGTCGAAAAATTGGTGGATCAGGCGGAGGCCGTCGAAGCCGCGGCGCGCGCATTGCCTGCAGTGGCAATGCGGGTGCGCAGCACGGAGAGTCGGCGCCGGACGCTGCCGTCGGCGACGGTGTCGCCCACGCGGACGATGGCTCCGCCAAGGATGGCGGGGCGCACCTCATGCGTCATCACGGGCGTCTTGCCGATCGCACGCTCGATGCGTGACGCCCACGAGGCGAGGTCGGCCGGCGCCATGGCGGTGGCGGTCGTCAACTTCACGGGGACGCGATTCAACTTCTCGTTCAGAATGTCGGTGAATGCGTCATCCACGTCCGGAAGCGTGAACAGCCGGTTGCGCCGCAGCAGCACATGCAAGAAGTCGGTGAAGAGGTCCGACGCCTTGCCGCGGAAG
>JBKJQL010000284.1:0-3612 GCA_046594035.1 Gaiellaceae bacterium | reverse complement strand
TGGGGCCGAATCCGCATCTTCGGCGCGAGTGGGATCGGACCGGGGCCGGTCTATCCCGGCCTTGGTGCGACGTCCGGTCCTTTGAACGCCACGAAGGACACGCAGTACGGGGGGCTGTGGGAAGGCGAGAAGGTGTTCTGGTACGTCGCTCCGCGCTATCGCGGTCGCGTTCTTATCCGCGGTAGGCGACTCGACGGACCCGGATGGCTCGGCTTCAACGGCACCCGGGTTCCAAAGGACGAGCTGCGGATCGAGCCCTACGACACGGTGAGCTGGTCCGGACAGCCCAAATACTCGCGAGGGATACCGAGCGGGGTTCGCGCACTTACCTCGGGCTGTTACGGCGCGCAGTTCGACGGCACGACGTTCTCCAAAGTCGTCGTGTTCACGATCGACCTCGCACCATGACCTAACGCTGAGCCTCGGGGTGCACTCCGGAACACTCGCGCAGGGGACGGTTACGCACCGTCGTCGCGGCGCTGAATCTCGTCGCCAGTGTCAAAGAAGGCATTTAGGTACCGGTTGGCGGGAAGTTCGCTCCGTCTGATCAGCGAGAAGACTTCACCACCATCGCCGGGAGACTCGCCGACCAGATAGCTCTGGAAAAGCCCGAGAACATTTCCTCCGACGACCGCGACGTAGGCGGCCGCCTCTTCTTCGGCCCTGCGGATTGCGTCATCCTCCGACGAGGTACGCCAGAGTGTGATCCGCTCCTCGAACGATCCATCGTTCTCGATGACGTGACGCACGGCGAACCATTCCATCGGGGCAGGGTAACGGGGACACCGCTCAGGGTGTACTCCGGAACGCTCATATGGAATGCGTCGTGTCAAGCGGGCAGCATTGATCCGTCCCGGCTGTTGCGGGGTTTGGGTGTCGGCGGGGGGAGCGCACCGGCGTACGTGGCTGTTGCCGGTCTTGGTGATCGCGCCTTGGCGTCGCCGCTCGCCGCTTGAGTGCTCGCTTGGGGTGAGACCGAGGAACGGCCCCAGCGACTCGGGACGAAACGGTAGTGCGCGGGTTTTTGTGTATCTGTCTGGTCTGTCCGGCGGGGTCGGGACGATCGCGGCGTAGCCGCGTGAGGAGCGACCCCGCCGGACGGGCTTGGAAGGAGCACATGATGGGCGATATGGAGAAGTTCCCGGATGAGCTGATCGATCAGCTGCTCGGCGAGTACGAGGGGCCGGAGCAGTTGACCGGCCCGGACGGGTTGATTAACCAGTTGCGTAAGCGGCTGATCGAACGCGCTGCCGGCGCCGAGCTTCAGCAGCATCTCGGCTACCGGCCGGGTGGCGAGCCGGCCGAGGCGCAGTCGAACCGGCGTAACGGTGTTTCGTCGAAGACGCTCAGGACGGTCGACGGGCCGGTCACGGTCGAGCTGCCGAGGGATCGCGACGCGAGCTTCGAGCCGCGGATCGTGCCGAAGCACACCCGTTCGTTCGACGGCTTCGACGACCAGATCCTGGCCTTGTACGCGGGCGGGATGACGACCAGGGACATCCAACGCCACCTGCGTGAGCTGTACCAGGTCGAGGTCTCGGAGGGGCTGATCAGCGAGGTGACCGCGTCGATCCAAGACGACGTCCGTGCCTGGCAGACACGTCCGCTCGAGGAGCTGTACGCGGTCGTCTACCTGGACGCGCTGCAGGTCTCGATCCGAGACCAACAGGTCGTCCGCAAGAAGGCCGTCTACGTCGCTGTCGGCGTCACGCTCGAAGGAGAACGCGACTGCCTCGGACTCTGGATCGAAAAGACCGAGGGCGCCCGCTTCTGGACGAGCGTGATGACCGAACTGCGTAACCGCGGCGTCAAGGACGTCCTGTTTGTCTGCACCGACGGGCTGAGCGGTTTCCCGGAGGCGATCGACGCCGTCTTCCCGCAAGCCGTCAACCAAACCTGCGTCGTGCACTTGGTCCGCCAGTCCTTGCGCTACCTGTCCTGGAAAGAACGCAAGAGCTGCGCCTCAGAGCTGCGCCGGATCTACACCGCCCCGGACGCCGACGCCGCCCGCCAGGTACTCGACGAGCTCACGAAGGCGTGGGCCGACAGCAAAACAAAGACGGCCGCCCTGCAGGTCTGGGAACGCGCCTGGGACCGCTTCATCCCCTTCCTCGCCTTCCCGACCGAGATCCGCCGTGTTGTCTACACAACAAACACCGTTGAGAGCCTGCACATGCAGATCAGAAAAACAATCAAAACGAGAGGACACTTCCCCAACGACGACGCCGCCCTCAGACTGATCTGGCTCGCGATCATGCGCGCCAAAACGAACTGGCGCAGCTGTTACAACTGGACACAAGCAATGGCAGTCCTACGCATCCACTTCGGAGACCGCATCCCCGACAACACCTAACAACCCCGATACACAAAAAAACGCGCAGGCTCGTCGCTGGGGCCGTTTCTCGGTCTCACCCCGAGTGAGCACTCAAGCGGCGAGCGGCGCCGGCAAGGCGCGATCACCAAGACCGGCAACAGCCACGTACGCCGGCTCCTGATCGAGGCCGCCTGGCACCAGCGCAGCCCTTCGCGCAGGAGCGTCACGCTCGAACGCAGACGAGACGGCAAGCCTCTCGCCGTGCAAGCCCAGGCCGAGCGCAGCGGGCGCCGACTCCATCAGCGCTGGCAGGCGCTCGAAGCTCGAGGCAAGCCCCGCTCGATCGTCGTGGTCGCCGTCGCCCGCGAACTCGCCGGACACTGCTGGGCACTCGCGACAATGGAGTAGCACCGCTCTCAACGGCTCGGCGAGGAGAGCGCACCGGCGCAAACGACGCGAGGAGCGACCCGAGAGAACACTGGGAGCAGCCCTAACGGGCCACGCTCGACGCCAGACAAACGGCACCGCTCCTCAATTTCGCATACCGGTCATGCGGCACCAACCCGCGCATATGAGTCGCGACACAGACGTCGACGACAGCCGGTGCGCTCCCCCCGCCGACACCTAACCCCGCAACAGCGGGGACGGATCAATGCTGCCCGCTTGACACGACGCATTCCATATGAGTGTTCCGCAAGTACACCCTGAGGTGGCTTCTCAGCGCGGGAAAGTCACGCGGAGCGTGAGCGGTCAGTGGGGTCGGTGATCGGTTCGACAAGATGCGGTGCGAACCACAACTGCTCTCCTGTGTCTTCGAAGAAGACGGAGTAGGCGAGGTCGCGCCGTGCGCTGCCTCCCACGGTGCCGCCGATCACATCGAGTTCTCCGGTGTTCGACGGCTTCGACCACCCGAACACCTGTCCAACTCGCCCCGCGTGCTGTCCTGCCTCTGGCAGCTCCGCGATCCGAACCCACGATTCATCCGGCACGCCGTGAGGTTACGCCGTCGACTGGGCCAGCGTTCGCGAGTACACCCTGAGGCGCTAGGGCTGATGACTCTGCCAGTCTCGCGGACTACGTCTGCTTTTCCCAGACGCCGACGAGCGCCGTGCTCGCGCTGGTGAACGGCTCTCGCCGCCAACCACCCCAGCGTTCGCGGAGCCTCAACCCGGCGATTCGTGCCATCAGGTCGAGTTCCGAGGGCCATACGTAGCGGAAGTTGCCGGAAGCTGACCGTCCCTGCGTGGGCCAGAAGTGATGGGAGATCAGGCCCTGGTCGGCGACGTCGTACTCATCGA
>JBKJQL010000057.1:0-2899 GCA_046594035.1 Gaiellaceae bacterium | reverse complement strand
CTTCGTCCCGCACCCTGCTATTGTAGGGGCCTCGCGGCGGCAGAGCCGGTATAATCAAAGGATGACGGTGTGGGTTCGGAAGTGCGCGTCCTTCGCTGAAGAACGCGAAGCCGACCGCGACTTCTGGCGCCAGACCACGCCCGATGTCCGCATCCAGGCTGTCGAGGAGCTTCGCACGCAGTGGGCGGCTCTCAGAGGAGAACGTCACGAAGGACTTCGAAGAACTGTTCGCGTGCTTGAACGCCCGGAACGCTGACGCCCTCATCGTCGGCGGCTACGCGGTCGCGTTTCACGCGAAACCCCGGTTTACTAAAGACATCGACCTGTTCGTCAATCCCACCCCCGACAACGCCGAACGTCTGCTCCTCGCCCTGAAAGACTTCGGCTTCGGCGACATCGACCTGGCGATCGAGGACTTCACGACTCCAGGCCGGGTCGTCCAGCTCGGGGTCGCGCCGAACCGCGTCGATCTGATGACCGCGATCGACGGTGTGACGTTCGCGGAGGCCTGGGCCGGCCGGATCAGCGGACGCTTTGGCCAGGTGCCGGTCTTCTATCTGGGCAAACCGGAGCTGATTCGCAACAAGCGCGCATCAGGCCGGGCGCAGGATCTCGCCGACCTCGAGTCGCTGCTGTAGCCGGGTCAGGATCGTCCAGCCCGCACAGCGGCGCGGCACTCTGCCATTCCAGCGGGTTGCTGAGCGCGCAATATCTACGTACCAATCGCGCCGATCGGCTGATTGGCGTGATTTCATCGACCAGATCACGTCGTGCGTCGTCACTCACGCATGAGCGGTCTCGGACTTCACCGAGTGATAAGATCGTCGTGCGCGCGCGGCCTTCTGACAGGAGCCTGCAAGTGGGAACCGACCTTCAGCGGCGGCTGTTCACGGCGGACGAATATCACCGGATGGCCGAGGCGGGTGTGCTGGGCGAAGACGACCGGGTCGAGCTCGTCGACGGCGAGATCGTCGAGATGAGCCCGATCGGCAGTCCTCACGCCGCGTGCGTGGACCGTCTGAACGTCCTCCTGCAACGGCTGGGCGGCGTTCAAGGAATCGTGAGGGTGCAGAGCCCGATCCGCCTGAACGCGCACTCCGAACCACAACCCGATCTCTCGATATTGAGGCACCGAGCTGACTTCTACGCAGCCGCCCACCCGACACCGGAGGACGTCCTGCTCGTCGTCGAAGTGGCGGATACCTCGCTGAGATACGATCGCGACGTCAAAATCCCGCTGTATGCGCGTGCGGGTATCGCGGAAGCCTGGCTGGTCGACCTGCTGAACGGCAGCGTCGACATCTTCACTCAGCCGTCCGAGCGGGGATATCAGCAGTCGCGCCGCGTCGGCCGGGACGCCCGGATGACGTCTCCTGCCCTGCCGTCGGCGACCCTTCTCGTCAGCGATATCCTCGGCGACGTCGGGTAAACCTGCTGCCGGGCCCCGCCTTCGCCAACGGGGCTCCGGCGAGGCAGGGCTGTTAGTATGAGGCTCCCGAGCCGACAAGACGGATAAGGAAGCCTCTGTTGCGAAAAACCCTGCTCGCCGTGTTCACCGCCATCGCGCTCCTGGGCGGCGCCCCGGCCTTCGCCCAGACGGTCGACGGCGGCCCCGATCCCAATACCGTCAAGGTCCGCCTCGGCCCGCTGATGATGAACCCGACGATCTCGGTCAGCAACATCGGGATCGATCACAACGTCTTCAACGACCCGCCGGGCAAGGTTCCCAAGCAGGACTTCACGGTCACCGTGACGCCGCTCAGCGACTTCTGGCTGCGCCTCGGCTCGACCTGGGTCACCGCCAGCCTGAACGAGCAGATCAACTGGTACCGGAAGTACGCCAGCGAGCGGACCGCGAACAACGCCTACAAGCTCGGCTGGAGCGTGCCCGGCGCCCACATCTCCTTCAAGATCGACGGCAGCTACATCAGCGCCCGCGAACGCCCGGGCTTCGAGATCGACACGCGCGCGGCGCGCAAGGAAACCCAGTTCAACGGCGCGCTCGACGTTCACGCCCTGTCGAAGTCGTTCATCGGCGTCACCGCGAGCCGCGTGCAAACCCGGTTCGCCGACGAGGCCGAGTTCCTCGGCACCAGCCTGAAGACGGCGCTGAACCGCGTCGACACGTCGTACGGCGGCAACCTCCGCCACCAGCTCACACCGCTGACCTCGATCACGGTGAGCGCGATCCGCACCAACGCGCGGTTCGAGTTCTCGCCGGACCGCGACACGATCTCGACCTCGGCGAACATGTCGGTCACCTTCGCCCCGCTCGCGCTGGTGCGCGGCAGCTTCTCCTTCGGCTTCGACGACTTCAGGCCGGCCGACCCCTCGCTCCCGGGCTACCAGGGGATGATCGGCAACGTCGATCTGACCTACGTGCTGCTCGGCAGCACGCGCTTCGCGGTCGGCGGCGGCCGCGCCGTGCAGTACTCCTACGACCTCATCCAGCCGTACTACATCCAGTCGCGCATCGGCGGCTCGATCGCGCAGCAGATCTTCGGCCCCTTCGACGTCCAGCTGCGCGGCGACATCGCCTACCTCGCCTACCGCAACCGCGCCGGCGCCGTGGTCGAGGTGCCCGACCGCACCGATCGCGTCACCACGATCGGCCTCGGCCTCGGCTTCCACATGGGCAAGGACCTCCGCCTCTCGTTCAATGTCGACCAGAACAACCGCGACACCCGCGTCCTCGAGCACCAGTACGAGAAGTTCCTGCTCGGCACCGCGCTGACCTACGGGTTCTGACAGATGGCCCTGCGCATCGGATTCGATCTCGACGGCGTCCTCGCAGACATGGAGTCGGAACTGGTGCGCCAGTCGGAGATCCTGTTTGGCGAGCCGATGACCCGGCGTCTCGAGGAGCGCGCCGCCGAAGCCGGCGACGCGCCGGCGGTCG
>JBKJQL010000266.1:0-9812 GCA_046594035.1 Gaiellaceae bacterium | reverse complement strand
ATCGAGAACAACATGCTCTTCGAGGACCGACGCGCTGCCTACAACTCCGACGTCACCTACGGCACCAACTCGGAGTTCGGCTTCGACTATCTGCGCGACAACATGGCGACGCAGCTGGAGGCGGTCGTCCAGCGTGGCCACCAGTACGCGATCGTGGACGAGGTCGACTCGATTCTCGTCGACGAGGCGCGCACGCCGCTGATCATCTCCGGCGAGCCGACGACCGCCGCGAAGACCTATTACGAGATGGCGCGGATCGTGATGGCACTCGACGGCGCCCAGTCCAAGGGTACGAAGCTCGAGGACGAAGTGCTGCAGTCCGAGCACGACTACCTCTACGACGAGAAGCACAAGACGATCGCGCCGGGCGAGTCGGGGATCGAGAAGGTAGAGCGCGCGCTCAAGATCGACAACCTCTACAACCCGGCGAACGTTCAGCTCGTCAACCACCTGATCCAGGCGCTGAAGGCGCAGTCTCTCTACAAGCGCGACGTCGACTACGTCGTCCAGGACAACGAGGTGATGATCGTCGACGAGTTCACCGGCCGGATCATGGAAGGCCGCCGCTGGAGCGAGGGCCTCCATCAGGCGATCGAGGCCAAGGAAGGCGTCGCGATCCAGGAGGAGCACCAGACGCTCGCGACGATCACGCTGCAGAACTATTTCCGCCTGTACGAGAAGCTCGGCGGCATGACCGGTACGGCGAAGACGGAGGAGAAGGAGTTCGTCGAGATCTACAACCTGAACGTCGTCGAGATCCCGACCAACGTCCCTGTCGCGCGCGACGACCAGAACGACATGATCTTCAAGACGGTCGAGGCAAAGTTCAATGCAGTCGTCGAAGACGTCAAGGAGCGCTACGAGAAGGGCCAGCCGGTGCTCGTCGGCACGATCGCCGTCGAGACGTCGCAGTACCTCAGCGAGCTGCTCAAGCGGAAGGGCGTCCCACACAATGTCCTGAACGCGAAGGAGCATGCGCGCGAGGCTGAGATCATCATCGACGCGGGCCGCGTGGGCGCGGTCACGATCGCAACGAACATGGCAGGCCGCGGCGTCGACATCAAGATCGACGACACCGTGCGCGAGCTCGGCGGGCTCTACGTGCTCGGCACCGAGCGGCACGAGGCTCGCCGCATCGACAACCAGCTTCGCGGCCGTTCAGGCCGTCAGGGCGACCCGGGCGAGACGCGGTTCTACCTCTCGGGACGCGACGACCTCGTCCGCATGTTCGCCGGCGACCGCATCCACAACATCATGGAGCGCTTCAAGCTCCCGGACGACCAGCCGATGGAGGCGTCGATCCTCTCGCGTCAGATCGAGAACGCGCAGAAGAAGGTCGAGGAGCAGAACTTCGTCGCTCGTAAGAACGTCCTCAAGTACGACGACGTGATGAACGTGCAGCGCATGGTCATCTACGAGCAGCGCAACCGCGTCCTCCACGGCGAGGACCTCGCGGAGGACGTTCGGGAGGAGTGGCTGCCCGAGGTGATCTCGAACGTCGTCTCCGATTACACGGTGTCCGAGGCGACCGACGAATGGGAACTCAGCGAGCTCGTCGTCGCGATGGAGAACATCTACGGCACGGGCGTTGCGGCGGAGGAGCTGAAAGGCCTCGACCGCGAGTCGATCGTGCAGGAGTTCCTCGAAGACGCGCTCGACGCGTACACCGAGCGCGAGAAGGAACTCGACAAGATCGAGGAAGGCTTGATACGCGACCTCGAGCGCTTCATCGTCCTGCAGACGGTCGACATCCGCTGGCGCGAGCACCTCGAGAACATGGACTACATGCGCGAGGGCATCCACCTGCGTGGCATGGCGCAGAAGGATCCGCTTGTCGAGTACCGCAACGAGGGCCACGGGATGTTCCTCGACCTGACGCGCGCGATCCGCGAAGAGGTCGTGACGCTGCTCTTCCACGCCGAAGTCACCCCCGACAACGCGCAGCTTCAGAATGCCCCGGACGCAAACGGCGGCGCGCTGAGCTACGAGCACGAGTCACTCGCGGGCGCGGAGGCGATCCTCGCTGCGGGCGGCACTTCGACAGCGGCGGCCGCAGGCTTCGCGAGCGGCGGTGGCTCCGTGGCGACGCCGGTCGCGCAGAAGCCGAAGGTGAACTCCGAGGTCGAGAACGTCGGCCGCAACGATCCTTGCTGGTGCGGTTCGGGCAAGAAGTACAAGAAGTGCCACGGCGCATAGCGGCCTAGCGCTTGCCTCTAACCCCGCCTGACCCGCCGCTCGCGGACGACGAGATCCGCCTGGTGCCGCTGACCCCGGTGCACGTGCCGGCGATGCTTGCGATGACCGAGGATCCCGACGTCGTCAACTTCACGCGCGCGCCCGCCGGCGCCGACGAGGCGTTCGCGCGCGGGTGGATCCAGCGTTACGAGGACGGCTGGACGGACGGCAGCAAGGCCGGTTTCGCGATCACGGCGCCGGACGGGGCCTTCCTCGGCTTTGCCGCGATGGTCGACCTGGCGCTCGAGAAGCGGGAGGGGGAGATCGGCTACATGGTCGCTCCCGCCGCCCGCGGGCGCGGGATCGCGCCGCGTGCCGTGGAGCTCCTGACGCGCTGGGGCTTCGACGAGCTAGGACTCCTGCGGATCGAGTTGCTGATCGACGTCAGAAACGCGGCCTCGGAGACCGTGGCGCAACGCTCGGGCTACCGGCAGGACGGGATCCTCCGAAACGTGCATTTCAAGGGCGATCTGCGCTGCGACCTCGGGATCTGGTCACGTCTCAGCCAGGACTGATGCCGTAGGCTCGTCGGCGTGAGCACGGCCGACCGTCGACTGCTCGCCCGGGAGGCAACGATCGCCACGGCGATCGCCGCGACGCTCGCCGCGTTCCTTCTCTGGGCGACGCCTCCCGGGATCGACTGGGCGGCTCATGCCTACCAGCGCACGTTCCTGCTCGAGCATGGCTTCCAGATCTGGAACAACTTCTGGTACGCGGGGCGCTATTCGTTCATCACCTACAGCCTGATCTACTACCCGCTCGCAGCGCTGCTCGGGATCAAGGTGCTCGCGCTCGCGTCGATCGCTTCGGCTGCGATGGCGTTCAGCATCGTGCTCTACCGGCAGTGGGGGCCGGACTCGCGCGTGTCGAGTCGCAGCTTTGCGCTCTTGTGGGTGGGCATCATCGGCGCAGCCGCGTTCCCGTTCGCGCTCGCCATGTCGTTCGCACTGCTCGGGATCTGGGCGTTGCAGGAAGGTCGTCGCGGGCGCTTCGCGCTGTGCGCGATCCTGACGCTCGCGGCGAGCCCGCTCGCGTTCATGCTGCTGACGATCGTGATGGCCGGCGTCGTGCTGTCACGCCGCAGCGTTCGCAGCTTCGGAGTGCCGATCGCGATCGTCGCGGCTTGCTGCGTCGGCGAGCTGCTCCTCTTCCGCCTCTTCGGCGACGGCGGTCGCTTCCCGTTCGGCACGCTCCAGCTCCTGCCCGGCGTCGGGTTCGCGGCGCTCGGGCTCGTCGTGACGCGTGGCGTCGCGACGGCGAAGCCGCTGCGCGGACTGTTCTGGATCTACCTCGTCGCGGTGCTCGCTGCGTACGTCGTGCCCTCATCGGTCGGCTCGAACATCGAGCGCATCCGCTACCTCGCGCTGCCGCTCGCGCTGATTGCCGTGGCGCTGCGGAACTGGCGACCGCTGTGGATGACGGTGCCGGTGATCGTCCTCGCCGGCGTTTGGAACGCGACGCCGATCGTTGCGAGCTTCGCGCGCGCGCATTCCGACCCGGAAGCTGCCAGCTCCTACTGGCAGCCGGGGATCGACTACCTCAAGGGCCACCTGAGCCCGTCGTACCGGGTGGAGGTCGTCGACACCGCCGAGCACTGGCCGGCCGCGTACTTCCCGGACGCAGGGATCCCGCTCGTGCGCGGCTGGTACCGCCAGAGTGACTTCCCGCAGAACGAGTTGCTCTACGACGCCAAGCTCGCCGCCGCTCCGTACGAGACGTGGTTGAGGCGGATGGCGGTTCGCTACGTCGTCGTGGCCGACGTGCCCGCCGACTACAGCTCGCGCACGGAGGCGGCATTGATCCGGTCGGGCCGCACCAGTCTTCGACTCGTCTACTGGACGCCGCATCTCCTCGTCTACGAGCTTCCGTCCGCGAAGCCGCTGATCGTCGGGCCGGCGCCCGCCACGGTGCTCTGGATGTACCCGGCGAGGATCGTCGCCGTCTTCACCGCCCCGGGCAGCTATCAGGTGAAGGTGCGCTGGTCGCCCTACTGGTCGACCTCGTCCGGCTGCGTCTCGAAGTTGAAGGACGGCATGACGCGGCTCACCGTCCGGCGCGCGGGGCTCGTCGAGCTGCAGTTCCGGCTCTCCGTGGGAGGCGGGCTACGGACGCTCGCAGGGCTCTCACCGCCAGAGCGCTGCGCCCAGTGAGTAGGGGCTTGATGCAGAGTGCAAGCGCACCCGCGGATGGTGGCTCAGACACGGCGCAGCTCGCCGCGCATTTCAAAGACGTGGTCGGCCTTGAACGTAGACCCCGCTATGCCCCGCCCGACCGGTGCGACCTGCTTGGTCTGAGCCATCCCCGCAAGCACGCAACTCCGCATCAAGCCCCTCTCGCTACCATCCCGGCCGTGACCGACGAACAACAGAAGCCGCTCGCGGAACAGCTCGACGAGCTAGGGGCCCAGCTCGACTGGGTCCGTGAGTACCTTTGACCCGGTCACACTCGAGAAGCGGCTCGTAGAGCTCGAAGAGCAGATGAACTCGCCGGGGTTCTGGGACGACCAGAGCACCGCCGCGAAAGTCTCCGCCGACCACGCACGCACATCACGCAAGCTCGAGGGTTACCGCACGCTGCTGCGCGATTACGACGACGCGCGCGAGCTGGCCCAGCTGGACGGCGGCGAGATGGAGGAAGAGATCGCCGCCGGCCTCGGGCCGCTCCGGACCGAGCTCGACCGGCTCCAGGAGGCGGCGCTCTTCGACGGCGAATACGACGCGGGCGACGCTGTCGTGACCCTCCAGTCCGGCACCGGTGGCACCGACGCCCAGGACTGGGCCGAGATGATGCTGCGGATGTACGAGCGGTGGGGGGCAAACCGCGGCTTCAAGGTCGATCTGCTCGAGGCAAGCCCCGGGGAGGAGGCGGGCCTGAAGTCGGCCACCTTCACGGTCGGCGGCGAGAACGCCTACGGGATCCTGAAGGCCGAGCGGGGCAAGCACCGCCTCGTGCGCCAGAGCCCCTTCGACCAGGCACATCGCCGCCATACCGCGTTCTCCACCGTGATCGTCGCGCCGCTCCTCCCGGAGGACGCCGAGGTCGAGATCATCGACGACGACCTGAGAATCGACACCTATCGCGCCCAGGGCGCCGGCGGCCAGCACGTGAACAAGACCGACAGCGCGATCCGGATCACCCATCTTCCGACGGGAATCGTCGTCCAGTGCCAGAACGAGCGCTCCCAGGCGGCCAACAAGCAGACCGCGATGCGGGTTTTGAAGGCACGCCTGGTCGAGAAGAATGAGGAGGAGCGCGAGGCTCTGATGGCGAAGGAGCGAGGCGGTGCGGCGGACACCGGCTTCGGAGGGGAATCCGTCCGCTCGTACGTTCTTCACCCTTATCAACTCGTGAAAGACTCTCGGACGGGATACGAAATGGGCAACGCGCAGGCGGTTCTGGATGGGGAGCTCGACCCGTTCATCCGGGAATACCTCCTGGCGAAAGCGGCCGGAAGGGTCGTCTAGGGGGTGGGCTACACTTGACCCACTCTTCGCACCAGGGCGCCTCGGTAGGCGACGCTCCCGGAATTACCGTGCAGGAACCCGATTTCACATCCACCCGAGCAACCGCCGTCGTCGAGGCACGCGTAGAGGGTCCGAGCCCGAGCGCCTCGTCGATGATCGTGTTCGACCAGGTGACGAAGGTCTACGAGCCCGACGTGATCGCCCTGAACGACGTCTCGTTCCACATCGACAAGGGCGAGTTCGTCTTCATCGTCGGCGCGTCCGGCTCCGGCAAGTCCACGCTCGTCCGGCTGCTCCTCAAGGAGCTCGACCCGAGTGAGGGGAAGATCGTGATCGGCGGCCGCGACCTTTCCCGGCTGAAGAATTCGAAGGTCCCGATGCTGCGCCGGAACATCGGCTGCGTGTTCCAGGACTTCAAGCTGCTGCCGAACCGCACGGCGGCCGAGAACGTCGCCTATGCGCTGAAGGTGCAGGGCGAGAGCAACTCGGCGATCCGCAAGAAGGTGCCCGAGGTGCTCGCGATGGTCGGTCTCTCGCACAAGATGGGATCCTCGCCCGACGAGCTCTCCGGCGGCGAGCAGCAGCGCGTCTCGATCGCGCGCGCGTTCGTCAACCACCCGCCGCTCCTCGTCTGCGACGAGCCGACCGGCAACCTCGACCCCGACACGTCCGTGGGGATCATGCAGCTTCTCTATCGCATCAACCGCAGCGGTACGACGATTCTGATGGTGACGCACGACCGCGAGATGGTGGACAAGATGCGCAAGCGTGTCATCCAGCTCGAGGGCGGTCGGCTCGCACGCGACGAGCGCCGCGGCGGGTACGAATGACCGGGCGCCTGAAGCTCCTCATCTCCGAGGCGTGGCGTTCGCTCGGGGCGAACCTCTCCACGACCGTCGCCGCGACGATGACGGTGCTGATCGGGATGTTCCTGCTCGGACTCTTCATCGCGCTCGGCACGTGGACCGTCTCGTGGTCGAACCACGTCAAGAAGCAGCTCGTCGTCAAGGTGTACTTCCTGCCGAGCGCATCGACGCAAGAGAAGAACAACCTCGCGAAGATGCTGCAGCAGAGCCCGTACGTTGCGGCGACCGGTGTCAGGTACATCTCGAAGGAGCAGGCGTTCGCGCAGATGAAGCGCCGGTATCCGGAGCTGGTCAAGAACCTCACCTCGAACCCGCTCCCCGATTCGCTCGACGTGACGCCGAACAAGGCCGAGAACGTCGACAAGCTCTACAACTCGATCGTGAAGCCGCACAAGCCGCCGGGGGTCGGGAAGGTGAACGACGGCAAGCGAATCTCGCACCGAATCCTCCAGGTGGCGCACGTGATCGAAATCGTGTTCACGGTCGCGACGTTGGTGCTGCTGATCGCGTCGATCCTGCTGATCTCGAACACGATTCGACTGTCGATCTTCTCGCGGCGACGTGAGATCGAGGTGATGAAGCTCGTTGGGGCGACGAACTGGTTCGTCCGCGGTCCGTTCATGCTCGAGGGCCTGATCTGCGGCCTCTTCGGCTCGATGCTCGCGGTGTTCTTCCTGATCCTCGGTAAGGCGATCGCGCTGCCCTCGATCCTCCCGCACCTCTCCGGGGACAGCGACGTGCGGGCGCTCAGCTTCCCGCTGACCGCTCTGATCCTGATCGGGATGGGCCTCGGGCTCGGGGCGATCGGCTCCGGTCTGACGATCCGCCGTTTCCTTCAGGTCTAGACCAGCCTCTCTACCTCTACCGATCCGGCCCTGGATCGCTTAGGCTCCCCGCATCGTGCGGCGGACGGTCGTCCTCGCTGTGGCAACTGCGGCGCTTGTGGCCTTTGGGATCGGCCTCGCCCTGCGACCGGTCGCGCACCCCGTACGCCGTGCGGAGATCGACCAGGTGCGCGCCCAGCTCGCCTCGCACTATTACCGCACTCTCCCCGAGCGTGTTCTCGGCAAGCCGACGGTGCCGGGCTTGCTCCGCGCGCTGAACGACCGCTACACCACCTATCTCTCGCCGTCCGAGTACCGCGTCGCCCGCCGCTCGTCTACGGGCGGCTACGGCGGGATCGGCGTCTTCGTTCTTCCCGCCCCGGGCGGCCTGCTCGTGCGGCGGACGATGGTCGGGCCGGCGCAGGGCGCCGGCGTGCGGCCCGGCGACACGATCATGGCGGTCGACGGCTCGTCCACCGCGGCGCTCACGTTCCACGAGGCGATGGGGCGGATCCTCGGCCGGCCCGGGAGCAGGGTGAACCTGCGCGTCCTGCGCGAGGGCCACGAGCTGCAGTTCGAGCTCGTGCGCCGCAAGTTCGCGCTGCATCCGGTGCACACGCGGCTCGTGCGCACGTTCGGTGTGCTTCGCCTCGACACCTTCTCGCGCGGCACGGCGACCGACACCAAGCGGGCGGTCCGCCGTCTGACCCACAACGGTGCGAGGGCGATCGTGCTCGACCTGCGGGGCAACCCCGGCGGCCTGCTCGACGAGGCGGTCGGCGTCGTCTCGGTGTTCCTGCGACCCGGTTCGAGCGTCGTCTCGCTCGCCGGGGCGCACCAGCCACTGCGAATCGTCTACTCCCGCGGTGGTGCAGCCTCGACGGTGCCGTTGGCGGTGCTGGTCGACGGGGGAAGCGCGAGCGCGTCCGAGGTCGTGGCAGGCGCGCTGAAGGATCACGGACGCGCGACGGTGATCGGTGAGCCGACCTACGGGAAGTCACTCGTCCAGGAGATCGTGCTGCTGCCTTCGGGCGCGGCGCTGAAACTGACGGTTGCGCGCTACCTGACGCCGGCGGGTGTCGACATCTCGCGCAACGGCGTGCGGCCTGACATACGCTCGCGGCACGCCCTTGACGCAGCACTCCGACTCTTCACGGCTGGTCGTCGAAGTTAGCCGCCGCGGGCGGCTGATCGTCGGCGACCCGTACTTCACGCCTGGCGTCCAGGTCGTCCTCGACTCGAAGGGGATCGGCGACGTCGAGACGGGAGAGCTCGCCGTCGTGCGCACGGGACGCGGCCGCGCGAAGCTCGAGGAGCGGATCGGGCCGGCCAACCGAATCGAGAACGTGCTCGAGGCGCTGCTGATCGAACGCGGCGCGCGGCAACCGTTCGAGCCGCATGGCATTCCGCCGCTGGACGACCCGAGCCGCGTCGATCTGCGTGACCTGCTGACGTACACGATCGACCCCGATACGGCCAAGGATTTTGACGACGCCCTGTCGTTTCGGCGTGAGGCGGACGGGATCCGCGCCTGGGTGCACATCGCCGACGTGTCGTGGTTCGTCAGCGCCGGCACTCCCCTCGACCGAGGCGCAGCCCGGCGCGCTCTCTCGACGTACGTGCCGGGCGCGGTCGCGCCGATGCTGCCGCACGAACTCGCCGATGAGCTCTGCTCGCTGCGTCCTCATCAGGACCGGCTGTGCGTCACAGTCGAGATCCCGCCAAAGGGCGCTCCGATCTTCTACCGCTCGATCATCCGCTCCGACGCGCGGCTGACCTACGGCGAGGCGGAGCGCCGCGAGGCCCCGCCGGAGATCGTTGAGGCGCTCGCGCTGAACGACGAGCTGGCGCAGCGGCTGCGCGAAGCGCGCTTCGCCCGTGGAGCGCTCCAGGTGGAGACACCCGAGGTCGTGTTCCGCTTCGACGGCAAGGGCGGAGTTGCCGAGGCGTGGCTCGAGTCGGAGCCGCACGCGCACGTCCTCGTCGAGGAGTTGATGATCCTCGCCAACGAGCACGTCGCGGCATTCCTCTCCTCGCGGAACCGCGAGGCGCTCTACCGCGTGCACGAGAAGCCCGACCCGATATCGGTCGAGCACCTGCTCGCGAAGCTCGCAGACCTCAAGGTGCCGACGCCGCCCGCACCCAAACGGCTCACACCGCAGCAGGCGGCGACGCTCGCCGGCGAGATCTCGAAGCGCGTTGCGGACTACGTGGCGCACTCGGGGCGCGGGCGCTGGGCGTTCCCCTCGCTCGTGCTGCGCGCGCTCAAGCAGGCGCGGTACGACCCGCAGAACCTCGGCCACTCGGGGCTCGCGAGCACCGCGTACTGCCACTTCACCTCGCCGATCCGCCGCTACCCCGACCTCGCGGTGCACCGCGTCGTGCGCATGCTCGCGCGGAGCGAGCGCATCGACGCCCTCAAG
>JBKJQL010000022.1:0-5294 GCA_046594035.1 Gaiellaceae bacterium | reverse complement strand
GGCACGACGTCGGCCGCATTCCCGAGCAGCCCGACCGACAGCGCGGCGATCCTCTGTGTCGAGGTCGATCCGACGCGCATCGAGCGCCGTCTGGAGACCCGCTACCTCGACGAGGCGACCGAGTCGCTCGACGATGCGCTGGCGCGCGTGCGCGGCGCCGCGTCGGAAGGACGCGCGCTGTCGGTCGGGCTGCTCGGGAATGCGGCCGACGTCGTGCCGGAGCTCGCGCGCCGCGGCGAGCACTTCGATCTCGTCACGGACCAGACCGCAGCACACGACCCGCTCACCGGCTACATCCCGCGCGGACTGTCCGTCGAGGACGCGGCCGAATTGCGCGCGTCCGACCCGGAGGAGTACCTGCGGCGCGCGAGCGAGTCGATCGCAGCGCACGTCGAGGCGTTGCTCGAGTACGTCCGGGCCGGGAGCTATGTTTTCGATTATGGCAACAACCTGCGAGGTGAGGCCGAAGCAGCAGGCGTAAGCGAGGCCTTCTCATACCCGGGCTTCGTCCCGGCCTATATCCGGCCGCTCTTCTGTCGTGGGGTCGGGCCGTTTCGCTGGGCAGCACTGTCCGGGGACCCGGCCGACATCCAGGTGATCGACGATGCGCTGCGCGAACTCTTTCCCGGAGACGAGCTCCTGCAGCGTTGGCTCGAGCTTGCGCCCGGGCGGGTGGCCTTCCAGGGGCTCCCTGCTCGGATCTGCTGGCTCGGCTACGGCGATCGCGCCAAGGCGGGCCTCGCGATCAACGAGCTCGTGCGCAGCGGTCGCGTTCAGGCGCCGATCGTGATCGGGCGCGATCACCTCGATGCGGGCTCCGTCGCCTCGCCGTACCGCGAGACCGAAGCGATGCGCGACGGCTCCGACGCGATCGCCGACTGGCCGATCCTGAACGCGCTCGTCAACGTGGCGGCGGGCGCGACGTGGGTCAGCGTCCACCACGGCGGCGGCGTCGGGATCGGCAATTCGATCCACGCGGGCATGGTCGTCCTGGCCGACGGCACGGACGCGGCAGCGGAACGGCTCGAGCGTGTGCTGACCACCGACCCCGGGATGGGCGTCGTGCGCCACCTCGACGCCGGCTACCCCGAGGCAGAGGCCGCCGCGGACGAGCACGGTCTGTCGACGCCGATGCGACCTGTCTAGCCGCGTGAGCTCGCTCCTCGTTCGCAACCTCGCCCAGCTCGCGTCACCGGCCGGTGACGGCGCGCTGGTGCGCGGTGCGGCGCTGCGCGAGGTGCCGGTGCTCGAGGACGCCTACGTGCTCTGCCGTGACGGGAAGGTGGAGCAGGTCGGGCGCATGTCGGAGCTCGGGCCGATCGCAGGCGACGTTGAGGAGCTCGACGGGAGCGGGCTGTGCGCAGTCCCGGGGCTCGTCGATTGCCACACCCATCCGGCCTTCGGCGGCGACCGCGTCGAGGAGTTCTCGCTGCGCGCCGGGGGCGCGAGCTACGAGGAGCTGCACGCGGCCGGCGGCGGCATCCTCGCGACGGTGCGGGCGACCCGTTCCCTCGACGAGGACGAGCTGCGCGCGCGCGTCGAGCGGCACGCGGGGTGGATGCTCGCGCACGGCACGACGACGTGGGAGGGCAAGTCCGGCTACGGGCTCGACCGCGCGACGGAGCTCGCTTCGCTGCACGCCGTTCGAGACGCCGGCGGCATCCCGACCTGGCTCGGCGCGCATTCGCTGCCGCCCGAGTTCGGCAGCGGCGATGCCTACCTCGACTTTGCGCTCGCCGAGGTCCTGCCAGACGCTGCGCGGGTCGCGATGGCCGCCGACGTCTTCCTCGAGCGCGGCGCATTCGACGCCGTCCAGGCTCGGCGCTACCTCACCGCCTGCCGTGACGCCGGGCTGGCGCTGCGGCTCCACGGCGACCAGTTCACCGAGAGCGGGGCGATCCCGCTGGCAGTGGACCTCGGCGCGCGGTCCGTCGACCACCTCGAAGCCACGGGCGACGACGGCGTGCGTGCCCTCGCCGGCAGCGACGTCGTCGGCGTGCTGCTGCCCGCGAGCGCGCTCTTCCTCGACCGGCCGATGCCGCCGGCGCGCGCGCTCGTCGATGCCGGCGCCGCGATCGCGCTCGCGACCGACTTCAACCCCGGGAGCTCGTTCACGACGAGTCTCCCGCTCGTGTGCTCGCTCGCGTGCACCCAGCTCCACCTCTCACCAGCGGAGGCGCTCTGCGCGGTCACGGTCAACGCGGCACACGTACTCGGGCTCGGGCACGACCGCGGCCGGATCGCACCCGGCCTCCGCGCCGACCTGCTCTTGATCGACGCGCCGGACTGGCGCTACCTCGCCTACCACCTCGCGGCCGACATCGTCTCCGTCGTGATCCGTGACGGCTCGATTGCCCACCGGCGCTAACCTGACACCGATGTCGACCCGCAAGCAACGCAAACGCCGCGCCAAGGACTTCCGCCACGACATGCGCGTGTTCGAGGTCGACGGGGAAGGCAACGAGGTTCCGCTCGCCGAGCTTCGGACGCCGGACGAGCGCAAGCCGAAGGTGAAGCAGCAGCGACAGGCGAAGTCGAAGAGCGGCCGGCCGATCCGCGTCCCGCCGCAACCCTCGTGGCGGCGGGCGGTTCGCCGCGGCGGGATGATGGGCGGGCTGATGCTCGTGGCGTTCCTCTTCGTGCTGAAGAACGGACCGCTGCCACAGCGGCTCGGGATCGGCGTCTTCTACGGCCTGGCGTTCATCCCGCTCACCTACTGGATCGACCGCACCGCCTACCGGGCGTACCAGCGGCGGCTTGCGAAGCAATCAGACACGACGTGACGCAACGCGCTCGGGCGTAAGCACGCGCTCGTCCAGCCGAGCCAACTGGTGTCTGACACCGGGCGCGCTCGCACACATGAGGCTGGCCGGCTACTCGGTGTCAGACACCTTCGCGCACCGGTTGGCGGTCGATCACCAGGAAGTAGTCGGGGCACCCGCCCCGGCTCTGGCCGTCGCTCCTGGCGAGACGTGTCCCGAACTGCGACTTGCAGGTCGCCGCGGGTCTACATAGACCTTCCGTACGACCCCGGGGTAGCTCAATTGGTAGAGCACCGGACTGTCCATCCGAGTGGTGCCGGTTCGAATCCGGCTCCCGGGGTCCAGGACACCGAAGGCCCGCGCGAGCGGGCCTTCGTGTAGGTACCTCAACAAGCAACCGGACTGTCCGCGATCAGCGTACCGCTCGGGCGTCAGTTGTGAACGCTGGCCCAAGCGAGTGGCGATACTTCGGCGGTGCCCACTCCGAGCCTGGACGATTGGATCGGCTTGATCGAGCGGTTCGTAAACGGCTCGATTCGTGGTGATGAGTTCGCGAATAGCTACTTCTCGCTCGAGCAGCAAGAATACGAAGCTTCGAAGGATGGTCAGCCATCGCTCCACCCTCGTCAGCGGATTGGATCCTTTACGACTTCTTCGGAAAGGTGCACCGGCTTTCCACCGACGCGCAGCCGCGCGAGGACGCCTTGACACCAGAGGAACTTCGGCGTGAAGCGGAATCTGTCCTAGCGAAGCTGGAGCAGATCGCCGACGACCCGTCGCGCGGGCCGGGCGCCGCAGAGAAAGTCCTTCGGCTTGCGCTTGCCTCGATGGTCATTGCAGGAGGCGCACTTGCCTTCTTGGGCTACACGCTCTGGCGGACAGGACGTTGGCTGGGGCTGAAGACCGTCCGGCCGTTTCGTCGCGACTGACCCCCACCGGTCAAATCACCCGTCGGGCGTCATCGGGCGCATTCCCCTCGGGGTGCATCCGCGAACTGCCCACCCCATGGCGTTGGGTGCGGTCTAGCGGGCGTCGTCAGCGCGGTATCGCATCACGACCAGCTCGAAGGGCTTCGGATTCGGCGGGAAGCTCACGCCGGCGGCCTCGTAGTGCTCGATGCCGTCGAGGATGTCTTCTTGGATCAGACCGTGGCGCTCGTAGAACCTGACCGCGCCATCGTTTCCTTTCACGACAAGGAGGATGTAACTGGCGGGCTGGAGGCGTTCGTGCAACGCGTCGACGAGCGCGGCGCCAACTCCCTGGCTGCGGAAACGCTGGTCGATGTAGATCCGATGGAGCTCGGGCTCTTCACCGAACGAGTCGTAGTGCAGATAGCCAACAACGGTGCCATCGATCTCACCCACGAGGAACACTGCGCCTTCGTCATCTGTGCACCTTGAAATGCAGTCAGCGACCGCCGTCGGCTCGTAGGTCTGTGCCGCGACGGCGTCGACGACGACCGCATCGACAAGCCCTTCGAATTGCACGGGCATCGCGGCCCGGCCAATCGAAGACACGGCTTCGGCGTCGCTCCGCTTCGCGTCGCGAACATCAAGCATCGGCAAACGCTATGCCAGATCCACTGCCAACGCTCGTTCTTCGCTCAGGCGTTGCCGCGGTAGTGGCCCTCGCCGGGCCACGGAGCGAGCAGCAGCAGGATCCGTGCACCGCCGGAGCTCTCGAGTGCATGCCGCTCGTCCGGTTCGAAACGCACGAGCGTGCCACGATCGGCCTCGACCGTCTCGCCGCCGACGGTGACCCGCACCGTGCCGTCGAGCACGGTGACCCAGGAGTTCTCCTTGACCTGGTGCTCGCCGAGCGACTGGCCGGGCTGCAGGACGATCAGCACGGCGCGGGCTCCGTTGTCGGAGTGGAGAACCGACGGGTCGCGCGTTCCTTCCGGCGCGTCCATGTCGAGGAGATCCCAACGCTGCATCGAGAGGAGTTTACCGCCCTGGATACACTCAAACGCTCGTGCCCCTCGCCGTCGACAGCTACGTGATGGGACCGTTCCAGAGCAACTGCTACGTCGTGCGCGCCGAACGCGGCGCGGCCGAAGCTGCGGTCGTCGATCCGGGCGACGACCCGACAGAGCTCCGCCTCGAGCTCGCGCGGATGGGGACGACCCCGCGTGGGATCCTGGTCACGCACACCGACGTCGACCACATCGGCGGCGTCGCCGCGCTCGCCGAAGGCACCGGCGCCGAGGTGTGGGCGCCCGCCGGAGAGGTCGAGGACCTTCGCTCGGGCACGCCGCGCGGTGGCTTCCCGGTCTCCCCGCACGACCCGGCGCACGTCGTCACCGGGGGCGACGAGATCACGGTGGCGGGCATCACGTTCGACGTCCTCGACGTCCCGGGCCATTCCCGCGGGCACGTGGCCTTCCATTCGGGGGGTGAGATCTTCGGCGGCGATGTCCTGTTCGCCGGGTCGGTCGGCCGAGTCGACTTCCCCGGCGGCGACTGGGCGACGTTGCTCGATTCGGTGCGTTCTCTCGTTCAGCGCTTCCCGGCCGAGACGATCGTCTACCCG
>JBKJQL010000311.1:0-8845 GCA_046594035.1 Gaiellaceae bacterium | reverse complement strand
GGTCACGGGCGTGCCTGACCTCAGCGGTCTCTCGTCCGGGGCCGCGACCGCGCTGCTCACCGCCCGCGGTTTCCAGGTCGGGACAACCACCACCGTCGTCTCGAACGAAGCGACCGGCACGGTCGTCGGACAGGACCCCTGGCCGCTGCCGGCGTACCTCCCGTTCAACTCGAAGGTCAACCTCGTCGTCGCCGAGCACGGTACCCCGGCCGGCAGCTCACTCAACATGCGGGTTGCCACAGCGCGCCGCGGTGCGCTCGCGACGCGGCCGTACTTCACCGCACGCATCGACACCACACTCGCCGGCCAGGCGTCGATCGCGCTGACGCGCTACCGGTCGATCGGGAAGACGTACGCGATGTGGACGAGGCCGGTGACCGCGGGCACGAACTACCTCAAGCTTCCGCTGTCGACGAACCTCAAGCTCTCGCTGCCGGGCATCTACCGCCTGACGATTCGCGTGCGCGCGAACAAGGAGTCGAAGCTCTACAGCGTCCGTGTGTACCTCTACTCGAAGACCGCCGCCCAGGCGCTGCCGAAGCGCGTCACCGACCTGCTCGTCGTCACCGGCCCGGCGGTCAGCGACCAGGTGACCCAGCTCCTCTCCGGCAGCTACTCGATCCAGCCGGCGGATGCCGATGGCGTCTTCACCGCGGTGCCCAAACCGAATGAGACGGTCGGCGCGGTGATCGTCGATGCGACCGACGGCACCGGGACGCTCGCCACGATCCAGCATCTCCACTACGTCTTCCCCAACCTGCGGATCATCGCCGTGGTCGCCTCGCCCGCCGCCTCCGCCCAGGCCAAGCAGGTCGGTGCCGCGGTGACCGTCGTGAGCGCGCCCACGCCCGACGCGACGAGCGCCCAGATCACCCAAGCATTGCGCCGGACGCTCGGCCCCTAGGGCCGGCCGACGCGCACCAAGCCCCCCTCAACCCGGGGATGAGGAGCCGCCGCAAGGCGGCTCTTCTTTTGCCTCGATGCAGGCCCCCGGCTCCTTTGTGACTTTGAAGCGAGGGAGTTGATCCCTCGAACGGGTGGTAACTGCGTATGAAATTCGTTGGAGGGGTCGCCCAGCCTCTTGGACGGACTGATTTCTGCCGATAGCTGGCCTGAGGAAGGCGTGCACTTGCACGGCTTCAACCCATATGACCGACTTGAACTCTCTGCGGCGTTCTCGGGCCGGATCCGACGGTTCGAAGGCCCCTGCGCTCATGTCGGTTCAGAAGCACCTCGTTCTCCTCCTCCTCGTCGGCGCCGCGAGCCTCCTCACCCTCGCCGGTGCGCTGACACTCACGTCCCGAGGCCTCTTCGGCCACGGACACACGTTGTCGACCCGGCAGCTTCCAAGCTGGCCGGAGTCCAACACGCTCGTTGCTACTCAGAACCACAGCAGTGATGTACGCGCGTCTCTGGCCGTTCGCTTCCGGGCCGGTACGTCGTCCGCAGCGCAACGTCGTCTCCTCGGCCGGTTCGACGGCGTCGAGACAAGCTCGGTCGGACAGCTCGATCTGCACGTCATCTCGGTCGACCCGTCCAAAGCTAAGGCTCTACTTGAGGCTTTGGCTTCGTCCAAGCTCGTCACCTCGGCGACACAGGACGACGTTCGCCAGGTCGCAGGCGATGCCTCGACCGACGCGATCGCCGGACAGTGGGCGTTGCGGAAGATCGGCTCGGCGGCCGCGCAGAAGTACGCGCGGCCGAAGCGCGTCGTGACGATCGCCGTTCTGGACACCGGCGTCGACGCAACGCACTCCGCTCTCGCCGGTCACCTCGTTGCGGGGCGCTCGGCATTCGCCGGCTCGCAGGCGACGACCGATCCGAACGGACACGGCACGTGGATGGCGAGCATCGCGCTCGCGACCGACCCGGCGGCCCGCGTCATGCCGGTGCAGGTCCTGAACGCCGACGGGCTCGGCAAGGACAGCGACATCATCAAGGGGCTCGTCTGGGCCGCCGACCACCACGCGAACGTGATCGTCATGAGCTTCGCCGGAGCGGGCTACAGCTCGGCCCTCCAGCGCGCGATCGACTACGCCTGGTCGAAGGGCGCGGTCGTCGTCGCGGCGACCGGCAACTCCGGCTCCTCCGCGGCGACCTATCCCGCCGGCGACGCACACGTCGTCGGCGTTTCCGCAACCGACAAGAACGATCGCCTCTGGTCGCGCAGCAACTTCGGAGCAGACACCTTCCTCGCCGCGCCGGGCGTCGACGTCGTTGCGGCCGCTCCCGGCGGTGGCACGACGACGATCACCGGTACCTCCGCTTCTGCGGCACTCGTCGCAGGGTCGGCGGCACTCCTCCTCGGCAACGACCGGAAGCTGACGAACACGGTCGCGATCGGCCGGCTGGCCCGGACCGCGGCGGCGGCCGGCACACGGGCCGAGACCGGCAACGGCCGGCTCGACCTCGCCCGCGCCGTCGCGGATGCCTCCAAGAGCACGGCCACGCCCGCAGGCGTCGCCGGCCGCTCCACCGGCGGTCCGTTCGCGGGGCCCTATCTCGCCGCCAGCGCGTCGACTGCTCCGACCGTCGTCGGAACGGGCTCGTCGACCGCGAACTCGGCCACGCTCGTCGTGACACTGACCGCCGCGGTGCCTCTGAACAGCACGCTCTTCATCTCGGCCGGCTGGAACACGAACAACGCCGCGGCGTTCTCGGCGACCGACAACCTCGGGACGCCCAACGCCTACACGCAGGACGGTCACGCCAACACGACGGGCAAGAGCGGTGGTCTCCTCCGAGCACCAGTGACCCAGGCACTGGCGGCCGGCAACACGATCACGATCACATTCCCGGCATCGTCGACCTCGTTGAAGGCGGCGACGATCTTCTACGTCAACGGATTGATCACGACGAGCCCGATCGACGGCACGGTGGGCACCGGCGTGGGCAACTCGGCGACCGCGGCGGCAACGACCGGCGCAACGAGTTCCGGCAACGTCCTCGTCGTCGGAAACGTCACGACAGCGACCCCCGGCGCGGGCAACAACTCGTGCACCGCGTTGACCGCAGCAGGGACTGCAGGGACCGCACGGGAGGAGCCCGTCTACAAGACGACGACTGCAACCGGCGCGCTGACCTGCGGCGCCAGCGTCACCAGCGGGCGGTGGACGGCCGTCACCGCCGCCTACCAGGTCGACGTCACCGCCCCAGCTGCGAACGTGACGTTCCCCGTGAACGCGGCGTACAACGCGGCCGGCTGGACAAACATCACCGGCAGCGGCACCGACGAATCCGGCGGCTCGGGCATCGACGTCACCGCCGGCAACACGCAGCTGTCGATCCACGACGACACGACCAACAAGTACTGGTCGGGCGTTGCCTGGGGCGGCGTCGGAGGCGCGGAGACCTACTTCAACCCGACGACGCTTCCGACCGCCGTGGCGCCCGGGTCCGCCGCCACGTGGAGCTACACCTTCGCGAGCGCGAACCTGACGAACGGCGACTCATACACCGTGCACGCGAAGTCCGGCGACTACGGCAACAACACCTCTACCGTCGCCTCGGCGACGACCAACTATGACACGTCGGCGCCAACGGCCGCCGCCCTGACGACGAATGCGAGCTACAACGCAGCCGGCTGGTCGGGCCACGTCGACGGGACGACCAATGACGCGAGCACCGGCAGCAACGGCATCGCGACCGTCAACGTCTCAATCGCCGACTCCGTCTCCGGCAAGTGCTGGAACGGCGCGAACTTCACGACGGTCGCCTGCCCGAACTGGGTCGCCGTCACGATCGGCGGCGCGGCAGCGGGCGCCGCCAACGCCTCATGGCAGTACAACCTGGTGGTCGCCGCGCTGACCGACGCGCACACGTACACCGTTTCGGTGCAGTCGAAGGATGCGACGACGAGCGGCAACACGTCAGGCACGCTCGTCGCCGGCACCTTCAAGTACGACACGACGCCGCCGGCCTTCGGCACGCTCGACTACGTGCTGAACGGCAACTGCAACACCAAGCTGTTTGCTTCCGGGGCGACGATGTTCTACAACCCGTCCGCGGCCGCGTGCGCGAGCGCCTTCCAGGCGCGCGCCGTCGTGACCGACGCGACGTCCGGCCCCGCGTCGGTCAACTTCCCGGTGATCGCAGCGAGCTCGTTCGCGCATACGAACGAGACCGTCCCCGGCGTTTCGCCCTATACCTCCGCGCAACCCTACGGCTGGTCGGCGACGAACGCGGCGTTCTCCTCCACCTCGACGCTGACGGCCACCGACAACGCGAACAACACGTCGACGACCAACATCACGATCACGCTCGACACGACCGCCCCGGGCGGTGGCGTCATCTCTGTGCCCGCAACGGTCAAGGCGCTGTCGGTGCCGATCACGACGACGCTCGCCACCGACGCCGGCTCGGGTCTCGCGGCCGGCACGAACACGATCACGCGCTCGAACGGCCAGGCCGTTGCAGGCAACGCCTGCCCCGGCTCCGGCTACAGCGGCGCCACCGCGGTGACCACTCCTGACGTCGGCGTCGTCAGCGGCCAGTGCTACGTCTATACCCTCACCGCCACCGACAACGTCGGCAACACCGCCACCTGGACGAGCGCGCCGGTGATGGTCGACACCGCCAACCCGGTTGACGCGTTCTCGCTCAACTCGGTCACGGGCGGCGTCTTCGAGTCCGGCGCGACGATCTACTACAAGGGCAACATCGCCGGCAGCTTCAAGCTGCGCAACAGCGTCACCGACGGCCTCTCCGGCCCCGCCTCCGCCACCTTCGGGACACTCGCGGGCGGCGTCGGCTTTTCGATCCACAACAGCGAGACGATCTCGACCCCGGCCGGCGGCCCGTACGACTCGACCACGATCTCCTGGACGACCGCCTCGGGCGCGCCGACGCTGCCCGCGCACGGCACCGATGTCGCAACCAACAGCACGGCCGACACCCCCTTCACGCTGGCGCTCGACAACACCGCGCCGACCGGCGGCGTCAGCTCCGTCCCCGCGGCGGTCAAGACCCTGTCGGTGCCGATCACGACGACGCTCGCGACCGATGGCGGCTCGGGCCTCGCGGCCGGCACGAACACGATCACGCGCTCCAACGGCCAGGCTGTCGCTGCCAACCTTTGCCCCGGCTCCGGCTACAGCGGCGCCACCACGGTGACCACTCCTGACGTCGGCGTCGTCAGCGGCCAGTGCTACGTCTACACCCTCACCGCCACCGACAACGTCGGCAACACCGCCACCTGGGCAAGCGCGCCGGTGATGGTCGACACCGCCAACCCGGTCGACGCCTACTCGCTCAACTCGGTCACCGGCGGCGTCTTCAAGAGCGGCACGACCATCTACTACAAGGGCAACGCAAGCGGCAGCTTCAAGCTGCGGAACACCCTCACCGACGGCCTCTCCGGTCCCGCCTCGACCACCTTCGGCACGCTCACCGGCGGCGCAGGCTTCGGCGTCCACAACTCCGAAACAATCAACAGCCCCGCCGGCGGCCCCTACGACTCAACGACAATCACCTGGGCCGGCGCAGCCTCCGGCGCGCCCACCCTCGCCGCACACGGCACCGACGTCGCCACCAACAGCCCCGCCGACACCACCTTCACGCTGGCGCTCGACAACACCGCACCGGGCGGCGGCTCGATCAGCGTCCCGGCGACGGTGAACGCGCTGTCGGTGCCGATCACGACGACGCTCGCGACCGATGGCGGCTCGGGGATCGCCTCGAACGTGCTCACCCGCTCGAACGGCCAGGCGCCGATCGGTGGCGTCTGCCCGTCCGTCGGCACGTTCACCGGCTCGACGGTCGTCACGAGCCCCGACAGCGGCGTCGTCGACGGCCAGTGCTACGTCTACACCCTCACGGGGACCGACAACGTCGGCAACGCCAGCTCGCTCGCGACCACGAACGCGGTGCTCGTCGATACGACCGCACCGGGTGAAGCCGTCTCGCTCACCGGCGTGACGGGCGGCGTCTTCAAGTCCGCCGCGACGATCTTCTACAAGGGCAACGCCGCCGGCAGCTTCAAGCTCCGCGACACCGTCACCGACGCCGCCTCGGGCGCGGCCTCGGCAACGTTCGGCACGCTCACCGGCGGCGCAGGCTTCTCCGTGCACAACTCCGAGACGATCAGCGGCTCGAGCCCGTACGACTCGAGCGTCATCTCCTGGGCGGGCGCAGCCTCCGGCGCGCCGACGATCCCCGTGCACGCGACGGACGCAGCGGGGACGAGCACCGGGAATACAACGTTCACGTTGACGCTCGACAACACCACGCCCGCCGGCGGGTCGATCAGCGTCCCCGCCTACGCCACCAGCACCTCCGTCACGATCACCTCGGGCAACTACACCGACGGCGGCTCCGGCCTTGCCGGCGGGTCGAACGCGATCACGCGCTCGAACGGCCAGGCGCCGGTCGCGGGCGTCTGCCCCGGCTCCGGCTACACCGGCGCCACCGCTGTCTCGAGCCCCGACGTGACTGTCGCCAACGGCCAGTGCTACGTCTACACGATCGGCGCGACCGACAACGTCGGCAACGCCGCGAGCGTCGCGACCTCGCCGGTCCTCGTCGACACGACCGCACCGAGCGACGCGTTCGCGCTCAACTCGGTCACGGGCGGCGTCTTCAAGAGCGGCACAACGATCTTCTACAAAGGCAACGCCGTCGGCAGCTTCAAGCTCCGCGACACCGTCACCGATGCCGCCTCCGGCCCGGCCTCGGCAACGTTCGGCACGCTCACCGGCGGCCCAGGCTTCGGCGTCCACAACTCCGAGACGATCAACAGCCCGGCGGGCGGCCCCTACGACTCGACTTCAATCACCTGGGCCGGCGCAGCCTCCGGCGCGCCCACCCTCGCTGCGCACGGCACCGACGCCGCCGGGAACAGCCAGGCCGACACCACCTTCACGCTGGCGCTCGACAACACCCCTCCGACCGGCGGCGTCATCTTCGTCCCGGCGACGGCGAATCCGCTGTCGGTGCCGATCACGACCACGCTTGCGAGCGACGGCGGCTCCGGCCTCGCCGCGGGCACCAACGTGATTACGCGCTCGAACGGCCAGGCCGTCGCTGCAAACGCCTGCCCGGGCTCCGGCTACAGCGGCGCGACGACCGTCACCACGCCGGACACCGGCGTCGCCTCGGGTCAGTGCTACGTCTACACCCTCACTGCGACCGACAACGTCGGCAACACGCAGACGTGGACGAGCTCCCCCGTGCTCGTCGACACCGTCGCCCCGTCCAACGTCTTCACCCTCACCTCCGTCACCGGCGGCGTCCTGAAGTCGGGCGCGACGATCTACTACAAGGGTGATGCACCGGGCAGCTTCAAGCTCCGCAACACGGTCACGGACGCGCTCTCCGGCCCGGCCTCCAGCACGTTCGGGACGCTGACCGGCGGTACCGGCTTTTCGACCCACAACAGCGAGACCGTCTCCACTCCGGCCGGTGGACCCTACGACTCTTCGACGATCTCGTGGACATCGGCGTCGGGCTCGGCCATGCTCGCGGCGCACGGCACCGACGTCGCCGGCAACGACCAGGTCGACAACACCTACACGCTCACACTCGACAACAGCGCGCCGACCGGCGGCTCGATCTCGGTGCCCACCTATGCCGGCTCGACCTCCGTGGTCATCACCTCCGGCGACTACACCGACGGCGGCTCCGGCATCGCGTCGAACACGATCACGCGCTCGAACGGCCAGTCCCCCCTCGGCGGGGTCTGCCCGGCAGTGGGCACCTTCACCGGCTCGGCCGTCGTCACGAGCCCGGACAGCGGCGTCGTCGACGGCCAGTGCTACGTCTACACCCTCACCGGCATCGACAACGTCGGAAACACGGTGTCGCTTTCGACGACGAACGCGGTCCTCGTGGACGCGACAGCACCGAGCGACGCAGTCACGCTCACTGCAGCCACCGGGGCATTCAAGAGCGGCGCGATCATCTACTACAAGGGCAACGTGGCCGGCAGCTTCAAGCTCCGCGACGTCGTCACCGACAGTGCCTCCGGTCCGGCCTCGACCACCTTCGGACTCCTCTCCGGCGGGACGGGCTTCTCGGCGCACAACTCGGAGACGATCGGCGCCGCGAACCCGTACGACTCGAGCGCGATCTCCTGGACGACCGGCACCGGGGCGCCGACGATCCCGGTTCACTCGACGGACGCGGCCGGCACCTCCAGCGGCAACACGACGCTGACGCTCTCACTCGACAACGGCGTGCCGACGGGCGGCTCGATCTCGGTCCCGGCGTACGCGACGAGCACGTCCGTCACGATCACCCCGGGCAACTTCGCAGACGGCGGCTCCGGCCTCGCCGCGGGCACCAACGTGATCACCCGCTCGAACGGCCAGGCGCCGACTGCAGGCACGTGCCCCGGCAGCGGCTACACCGGCTCGACCGTCGTGACGAGCCCCGACACCGGCGTCGCGAATGGCCAGTGCTACGTCTACACCCTCACCGCCACCGACAACGTCGGCAACACGAGCACCGTCACCACCTCCCCGGTGATGATCGACACCGCGGCGCCGAGCGACTCGTTCGCGCTCAACTCCGTCACCGGTGGCGTCTTCAAGTCCGGTACGACGATCTACTACAAGGGCAACGCAGCCGGCAGCTTCAAGCTCCGCAACACCGTCACCGACGGCGTCTCCGGCCCGGCATCCTCGACCTTCGGCACGCTCACCGGCGGCTCCGGCTTCTCGGTGCACAACAGCGAGACCGTCTCCTCGCCGGCCGGCGGCCCCTACGACTCGACCGCGATCTCCTGGACGTCGGGCTCTGGCGCGCCGACCCTCGCCGCGCACGGCTCTGATGCCGCCGGGAACAACCAGTCCGACACGACCTTCACGCTGACGCTCGACAACGGCGCACCGAGCGGTGGCTCGATCTC
>JBKJQL010000308.1:0-10609 GCA_046594035.1 Gaiellaceae bacterium | reverse complement strand
CTCGATTGCGCGGACGGTCCGGTGTGGGTGCTCGAATCGGCGCCCGCCTAGTGCCGCGCCTCTTCGGGGTGTTTCGGTAGCGTCCGTCTACGTGGAAGCGACGCACGACGTCCTGGTCGTCGGCGCCGGCTGCGCGGGCATGCGTGCGGCCATCGAGGCCTACGACGCCGGTGCAAACGTCGCCGTCATCTCCAAGCTGCACCCGACCCGCAGCCATTCCGGTGCGGCCGAGGGCGGCATCAACGCGGCGCTCGGCAACGCGGCCGAGGACTCGCCGGAGATCCACGCCTTCGACACCGTCAAGGGCTCCGACTACCTGGGCGACCAGGACGCGATCGAGATCTTCACCCGCGAAGCGCCCGGCGACATCTACCAGCTCGAGCACTGGGGCGCGTTCTTCTCGCGCATGGACGACGGTCGGCTCGCGCAGCGCCCATTCGGCGCCGCCGGCTCGCCGCGCACCGTGTTCGCCGCCGACATCACCGGCCACGTGCTGATCCAGGTGCTCTACGAGCAGCTCGTGAAGCGCGACATCACGGTGTACGAGGAGTACTTCGCGTGGAAGCTCGTCGAAAACGACGGCCGCTGCCAGGGCGTCATCTGCTGGGACCTGCTGAACGGCGGGATCAAGACGGTCGGTGGCAAGGCGACGATCCTCGCGACCGGCGGGCAGGGCCGCATTTACCGCACCACGACGAACGCGTACGCGTGCACGGGCGACGGCGCTGCGATGGCGCTCCGTCTGGGGCTGCCGCTCAAGGACATGGAGTTCATGCAGTTCCACCCGACGACGCTCTACCCGACCGGGATCCTGCTGACCGAGGGCTGCCGCGGCGAAGGCGCCTACCTGATCAACAGTGAGGGCGAGCGTTTCATGAAGCGCTACGCGCCGAACGCGATGGAGCTCGCGTCGCGCGACGTCGTCTCGCGTTCCGAGCAGACGGAGATCGATGCCGGTCGCGGGATCAACGGCTCGGTGATGCTCGACATGCGCCATCTCGGTGCCGAGCGGATCATCGAGCGGCTCCCGGGCTCCCGCGAGCTGTCGATGACCTTCGCGGGCCTCGACCCGATCTACGACCCGATCCCGGTCCGGCCCGGCGCCCACTACCACATGGGCGGGATCGACACGGACAACGACGGCGCAACCGAACTGGCCGGTCTCTACGCGGCCGGTGAAGTCGCGTGCGTGTCGGTGCACGGCGCCAACCGTCTCGGCGGGAACTCGCTGATGGAGACGATCACATTCGGACGGCGCTCGGGCCGCGCCGCCGCGGAGTGGGCGCTCTCGAACACGACGGTCGACGTACCCGCAAGTGCCGTCGCGGATGCCGAGGGTGAGCTGCGCGGCCTGCTCGACGTCAGCACCGGCGAGCGTCCGTGGCAGATCCGCAACGACCTCGGCACCTCGATGCTCGAGAACTTCGGCGTCTTCCGCCGCGAGGAGCAGATGGCCAGGCAGATCGAGATGATCGAGGAGCTGCGCGAGCGCTACGCGCGCGGGGTGATCGTTGAGGACAAGGGCGAGGTCTTCAACAGTGACCTCGTGCAGGCGATCGAGCTCGGCAACATGATCGATCTCGCAGCCTGCATGTTGCAGGCGGGTATCGCGCGCCAGGAGAGCCGCGGCGCGCACGCACGGCCGTACGACTTCCCAACGCGCGATGACGAGAACTTCATGAAGCACTCGATCACGCGCTGGGTCGATGACGGCCCCGAGCTCTCGTACAAGGACGTGCGCTACACGAAGTACGACCCGATGGAGCGCAAGTACTAGTGCGGCTGGCTATCGCGCTCGCGCCGGTCGCGTTGCTCGCCACGTCGTGTGGTGGAGGGAAGAGCGACCCGTATGCGGCATCGCTCGCAAAGGGGAGCGAGCACGTCGAGGCCAAGGGAACGGTGTTCGCAGGCGGCACCTGGGTGCCGTTCACGGAGAGCGGCGACTTCACGAACGAACCTGATCGCGGCCGGATCACGCTGCGTCTCAAGGGCCAGACCTTCCACCAGGTCGTCACGCCGCGGTACGTGTACATGCAGCAGCCGAGCGGCGCCTGGAAACGCGTCCCGGTGGCCGGCAGAGGACTCAGCCCGCAGACGCCCGCTCAGATCTTTCGCACGCGGCCGACGGCGACGATCGTCGACGGTCTCGTTTCGCACATCGAGATCAGCAACTCGAACGTCCACATGAGCGTGGATTTCAGCAAGTACGGTGAGCCCGTCTCGATCACCGTTCCTCGAGTGAAGGGATCCAAGTGACGATGCAGGTCGGTCTGAAGGTCTGGCGCTTCAACTCGCGCACCGGTGAGCGCGAGTTGCAGGAGTACGAGATCGCAGCGCCCGAAGAGGCGACGCTGCTCGACTGCCTCGACATCGTCAAGGACCAGCACGACGGGACGCTCGCCTACCGCAAGAGCTGCCGGATGATGATCTGCGGTTCGTGCGGCATGCGCATGGACGGCGCTGCGGTGCTCGCGTGCAAGACGCGCATGTACGACATCGCGAACGCCGGGCACGTGCCGGTGATCTCCGCGATGGGGAACCTGCCGATTGTCAAGGATCTCGTCGTCGACATGGAGCCGTTCTGGGACAAGTTCAAGAGCGTCGACCCATACCTGCAGCCCGGGTACGAGGAGCCGCCCGACGGCAAGGAGTACCGGGTCGGGCAGGCCCGCATGAACGTGATCCACAAGGAAGCGCTCTGCATCAACTGCGGCTGCTGTGTCTCCGAGTGCAACTCGATGGAGGCCGACCCGATGTTCCTCGGCCCGCAGGCGCTCGCGAAGGCGATGCGTTTCGTCGGCGACCCGCGCGACGGAAACAAGATCGCGCGGCTCGAGAAGCTGAACGGGGAGCACGGGATCTGGGAGTGCACCCGCTGCTACATGTGCACCGAGCGCTGCCCAAAGGGGGTCGATCCGAGAGATGCGATCGCCAAGCTGGGCGCCGAGTCGATGCACGAGGGGATCAACCGCGACATGGGCGCGAAGCACGCCAACTGGTTCGTCGTCTCGGCGAAGACCACCGGCTGGTTGCGCGAGACCGAGCTCGTGCCGAAGACGCAGGGGGTGATCTCGGCGATCAAGCAGACGCGGTTCGCTCTCGATCTGGCACTGAAGGGGAAGGTGCCGCCGCCGTTCCCGCCGCACGTTGCGAAGAACGTGAAGGAGTCGCGCCGCCTGTACGAGATCACGACGCAGACCGGGCCCAAGGGCTTCATGGGCATCGTGCAAGGTGAGCACGCGCTTGCGCGGCTCGCGCACGGCCACTCGGGCGAGGAGACACTCGAAGAGATCTACGCGCGGCCGGGAGCGTACAAGCGGCCGTTTCTCGCCGGTGACGAGATTACGGCGGGCGCAGACGGTGGCATGGGCTCGCTGACGCAGGCCGATGTGACGCCAGGCGCGGAACCGACGAAGAAGCCGGAAGGTGGAGCCTGAGATGAAAAGGGTCGCGTACTACAAAGGGTGCCTCGCCTCGTTGTCGGCGAAGGAGCTCGACTCGGCGACGCAAGCGCTCGCGCCGAAGGTCGGCCTCGAGCTGATCGAGCTCGAATCGGTCACGTGCTGCGGCGCCGGCGACATCCACGAGGCGGAGCCGGACTACTACCTCCACCTGAACGCGCGCATCCTTGCGTATGCCGCGGCTGAGAACGTCGACATCCTGCTCACCGTTTGCAACGTCTGCACGCTCAACTTGCGCCAGGCGAACTTCATGCTCACGGGCGACGCGGAGCTCCGCGCGCGCGTGAACGAGAACCTCGTCTCGGTCGGCGTCCCTGCGTACGTCAAGGACGTCGACGTGCGCCACCTCCTCTGGGAGATCGCGGAGGGCGAAGGGTACGAGCTGCTGAAGAAGTCGGCCCACCGCGGCCTGAAAGGGATCAAGATCGCGCCGTTCTACGGCTGCCAGATCCTGCGCCCGTCGAAGATCCAGGGTTTCGAGGACCCGGACCGCCCGTGGTCGCTCGAGCGGATCATCGAAGCCTGCGGGGGCGAGGCGATCGACTACCCCGCGAAGATCAAGTGCTGCGGTTTCCCGATCATCCAGGCGCGCGAGGAGACCGCGCTCGGCGAGCTGATCCAGCCGATCGAGCAGGCGTACGAGGCGGGCGCGGACGCGATCGTGACGCCGTGCCCGCTCTGCCACCTCTCGCTCGACGCCTGGCAGTCGAAGCTGAAGAAGACCACCGGACGCGACTTCAAGATGCCGATCCTCCACCTCTCGCAACTCGTCGGGGTCGCCGCCGGGCTCGAGGAGTCGGAGCTGAAGTTCAAGCGGCACGTCGTCTCGGTCGACCCGGTCATCGAGAAGCTCCAGATCTGACGCTCCTGGTCGTGCTTGCGGGGCTCGTCGCTTTCGCGGCGGTCGTCGCTGCGTACGCGTGGTTCGAGGCGGGGTGGGTGCGCCTTCGGGTGCGCGAGGTGACGTTGCCCGGGCTGCCGCCCGAGCTGGACGGGCTGCGCATCGCGCACCTCTCGGACTTCCATCTCGGCGTGCCCTCGCGCGGGCGGCGCGCGGTCGAGCGCGCTGTCGACTGGGTCGCGGAACGGAAGCCCGACCTCGTCACGATCACCGGCGACCTCCTCTCGCGCCCGCGCGGGGAACGCCAGCTGCTCTCGCTCCTCGCGAAGCTCCCGCATCCATACGTGGTGCTCGGCAACCACGACTATGCGATCTCGCGCGACCCGTTCTCACGTCCCGTCGAGCTGGGACGTCTCGACCACGGGACGATGCTGCTCGATAGCGCCGAGGTCGTCGAGTTGCGGGGCAAGCGCGTCGAAGTGGCGGGAGTCGACCCGAGGTCGTGGCTTCAGAAGAAGCGCAGCGACTTCGGCGAGACGGATGCCGACCTGCGAATCCTGCTCTGTCATTTCCCGCGCGCGCTGGACACGGTGCGGGCCGGTCGCTGGGACCTGATCCTCGCGGGGCACCTCCACGCGGGCCAGATCGTGCTCCCTTATGGCTTCGGCAAGCTTTTGTTGGCCCATCCCGGCGCCCGCTACCCGGAGGGAATCTTCGAGCGGAACGGGACGACGATGCACGTTTCGCCCGGTCTCGGCACGACATTCGTGCCGTTCAGGTTCTTTGCCCGCCCCGAGGCGACCGAGCTCGTTCTACGATGCTGTGCCTCTCCCTAGAATGTCAGCTGCCATCATCAACAACCTAGGAAGAGGCACCTGATGGAAGGCCACAGTGTGATCTCGCCGGAAGTGCTCGCCCGCTATGCGGCCGATGCCGCGGCGGAGGTTCCGGGCGTGCACACGAAGCAGCGCCGCGGTGCGCGCGTCTCCGGCAACGAGATCGAAGTGCACGTCGTGATCGACTACGGGGCGAACATCCCGAGCGTCGCAGCCGATGTGCAACAGCACGTGATCGACTACCTCGCGCAGATGGCCGACCTGCGGCCGTCGGTCGTGAACGTCGTCGTCGACGACGTCATGCGCTGATGCCTCCTCAGCTGGTCGGGCTGACGAAGCTCACGCTGCTGACGGCGCCGAGTGTTTGTCACGAGTGCATCTGGTGGCAGACGCGCGGCCGGCGCGAGCTCGACAAGGACCGCTGGATGGAGAAGGTCGAGGTCGAGTTCGGCGCGTGGGGGACGGTCTACTACGACAACGACAACCGCGTCCTCGGGTCGATGCAGTACGGGCCGGCGGCCGCGTTTCCGCGAGCCTGGGAGTTGCCGGCAGGCCCGCCGTCCGGGGACGCGATCCTCGTCACGTGCGCGTACCTCGTCGACCAGTCGAGCCCATGGGTGCTGCAGTCCCTCTTCCTCGCCGCGATCGGTGAGGCGCGCGACCGCGGCGCGTCGTCGGTGGAGGCGTTCTCCTACCGCTACCCGGAGGGCGAGTCCGCGTACGAGCGTTTCCGGGTGCACAAGACGGTGTTCCCGTTCGACTTCCTCGCGGACTTCGGATTCGAGGTCGTGCGCACCGCGGGCCGTGTCGGCTTGTCGCGTCTGGAGCTCGGAGGTCTCGTCCCGGTCGTCGAAGGCAAGCGGGAGAAGGTGCTGCGCGTCGTCAAGGACGCGTTCCTGCCCGAGCCGCTCCCGGCTCCGCCGCAGCCGTAGTTTCTCAACCCTGGTTCGTTCTTCAACCAGGTTGAAGAGTTTCTCGGAGGTCGCGGGCAGATCGAAACTCACGAACCTGGTTAAAAAGCGAACCAGGTTTGGAGCTTGTTCAGCGAATCCGAAAGCTCTTCGTCCGTGTCGAGGCCCGGCCCGCCGGAGATCGGCAGGCCTCCGATCTCCAGGATCACCGGGACGTCGTCGATCTCGCGGAGCACCGAGAAGTCGACCGTCCCGCGGCCGAGCGGGAGATGGTGGTTCGTCTCGGGGAGCGGCGTGTCCGAGGCGTGCACGAGTGTGAACCGCTCCCGCAGTGCGAGGAAGCGCGCGGTGTGCTCGGATCGCGTGTGGTTGACGTCCCAGACGAAGCCGAGCCCGGGCACCGCGTCGAGCAGCTCTTCGATGTCACCGGGCTCCGCGAGCAGCCGGTGTCCCGGTGCGTTGTGCTCGCAGCCGAGGATCAGCCCTGCCGCCTCGGCCACCTCGAGCGCCTCGGCGAAATCGTCCCGCAGCAGCGGCGCCGAATCGCTCGGCCCGACCGGGTGGATGTGCACGCGCAGGACGCCGATGTCCTCGATCGCCGCCAGGTTCGCGCGCAGCGCGCGGGCGAGCGTCCCGCGCTCCCCGGTGTGCAGGACGAGCATCTCCAGCACCGGCTCGAGGCCGATGTCATCGAACAGCTCGCCGAGTGCCGAGGCGGCGATGCCGAGCTCGTCCTCGATCTCCCCGGCACGGTCGCTGCGGATCTGGAGCGTGTCGAATCCGGCGGCCGCCGCGAATCGCAGCTCCTGCTCAGGGGGCCGCCAGTTGCCGCCCGTGAGCCGGCCGAAGAACCGCCCCAACATGCCGACGTCCATCAGAGGAAATCTCTACGCCGATGCGGCGGCGCGTGCGCGCTGCAGGACGAGCTCCGCGATCTGGATCGCGTTCAGCGCCGCACCCTTGCGGAGGTTGTCGCTCGCGAGGAACAGCGCAAGCCCGTGCTCGACCGTCGGGTCGCGGCGGATGCGGCCGACGAGCACCTCGTCGATGCCCTTCGCCTTGCCGGGCGACGGGAAGTCCTCGACGCGGATGGAGGGCGCAGCGGTCAGCAGCTCACGTGCCTGCTCGGGTGAGAGATCTTCCTGCGTCTCGATCCAGACCGCCTCGGCGTGACCGACCATCACCGGCACGCGCACGCACGTCGCCTGGATCGGCAGGTCGGGCAGTTCCATGATCTTCTGCGTCTCGAGGCGCAGCTTTTCTTCCTCGTCGAATTCGACGCCGTCGAAGTCCCAATCCATGCGCAGGTCGTGCGCGTCCTGCGGCTCGTTGCGCAACCGCTCCATCGCCTGGGCGCCGGCGCCGGAGACCGACTGGTACGTCGCGACGCGCACCCGCACGAGGCCGGCGGCGTCATGCAACGGCTTCAGCGTCGCGGTCAGCGGGATCGTGCAGCAATTCGGGTTGGCGATGATGCCGTCGTGCTCGAGCGCACGGTTGGCGTTCACCTCGGGGACGACGAGGGGGATGCCGGGCTCGAGTCGGTAGGCCGACGACTTGTCGACTGCGATCGCCCCGCCGCGCACGGCGTGGGGGACGAGCTCGCGCGACGCGCTCGTGCCGACGGAAAAGAGAAATACGTCCACGTCGCCGCGGGACAACGCCTCGGGTGTGGCCTCCTCGATCGTCCATTCGCCGAGCTGCTTGCCGGCCGAGCGCGCGGAAGCGAACACGCGCACGTTCTCGTACCCGCGTGCGCGCAGCAGATCGAGCGTCACCGTTCCGACAGCGCCGGTCGCGCCGACCACTCCGATCGACGGATGGTCAGGCATTGACGCGTTCCTCCGCGAACGACTGGAAGCGCGCGTGGACGACCTGGACTGCGCGCTCGACCTGCGCGGCGCTGATCACGCACGAGACGCGGATCGCTGACGTCGAGATGATCTCGATGTTGATCCCTGCTTCGGCAAGTGCGTCGAACATGTCGGCGGCGACGCCGGGGTGGCTCTTCATGCCCGCGCCGATCAGGGAGATCTTTGCCACGTCGGGGTCGTGCTCGACACGGCTGGCGCCGAGCTCGGCCGACAGCGCCTCGAGGATCGGCGTCGCGATCGAGACATCGGTCTTCGGCAGTGTGAATGAGATCGTCGCGGCGCCGTCCTGCGAGACGTTCTGGACGATCATGTCGACGTTGACGTTGGCGTCAGCGAGTGCGCGGAAGACCTTCGCTGCGATGCCGGGGCGGTCGGGCACGCCGACGATCGAGACCTTCGCCTCCGACGTGTCGTGGGTGACACCGGAGATGATCGCCTTCTCGAGCATTGCCTCGTCCTCCTCGCCGATCCAGGTACCTTCGCCGTCCACGAACGTTGAGCGAACGCGGAGCTTCACACCGTAGCTGCGGGCGATCTCGATCGAGCGCGCCATCATCACGCCCGCCCCCGACGACGCCATCTCGAGCATCTCCTCGTACGTGATGTACGGCAGCTTCAGCGCCTCGGGCACCAGGCGCGGGTCGGCGGTGTAGACGCCCTCGACGTCGGTGAAGATCTCGCACGCATCGGCGCCGAGTGCAGCGGCGAGCGCAACCGCAGTGGTGTCCGAGCCGCCGCGTCCGAGTGTCGTCACGTCCTGCGTGCCGCTCGAGACGCCCTGGAAGCCGGCGACGAGGACGATCTTGTCTTCCTCGAGCGCGGCGTAGATGCGCGTCGCGCGCACCTCCACGATCTTCGCCTTGGTGTGTGATCCGTCGGTGACGATGCCGGCCTGCGACCCGGTGAGCGAGACAGCTTCGTGCCCGAGGTCGTGGATCGCCATCGCGCACAGCGCGTTCGAGATCCGTTCGCCGGTCGAGACGAGCAGGTCGTACTCGCGTGGGTTCGGGCTGGGCGAGACCTCGAAGGCGAGCCGGATCAGTTCGTCGGTCGTCTTGCCCATCGCAGACAGGACGGCGACGACCTTCGCGCCCGATTCGCGCGCCTCGACGAGGCGCTCCGCGACCCGCTTCAGCTTGTCGGTATCCGCGACCGACGTGCCGCCGAACTTCATCACCACGAGCCCCGGGGTGCGTTGCCGGGCCTGGACTGCGGGGACCGCTTCGAATTCGATCGTGGTCATTTGCAACAGTGTAGGCCGCGATGATCCCCCGCTCGACGAGGCTCCAGCAGTGGGTGATCGGCGTCTTCACGCTGATCGGCCTCGGCATGCTGCCGTGGACAATCTGGCTCTCGGCCTCGTTGAAGACGCATCACGAGACCGATCACTGGGACCTCGCCTGGTCGGGCTTCGACTCCGCCCTCGCGGTCGCGTTCTTGCTCACCGCGCTGGCCGCCTGGCGGAAGTCCCCGTGGGTCGGCGCCCTGGCGGCTGCCACCGGGACGCTGCTCGTGACCGACGCGTGGTTCGACATCGTGCTCGAGAGTCACTCCGACGAGCTACGCAAGGCGATTTACCTCGCCGTCTTCGCGGAGCTGCCGCTCGCCGCCGCGTGTTTCTGGATCGCCCATCGGACCGAGCGCTTCCTCGCGTTGATCGTCGAGCAGGCCCTACATCTCTCGGCGACCGCTGAGGGCCCGACCGAGGGTGACCTCGTCGGCGTACTCGAGGTCACCCCCGACGGGCAGCCCACTCGCGAGCCGGGTGACGCGGACCCGCCCGCGTAGGCGATCGGCGAGAAAGCTCGCAGTCGCCTCGCCCGTCATGTTCGGGTTCATCGCGAGCACCACTTCCTGAACGCCGTTCGCCTCGACGCGGCGGAACAGCTCGTCGATGCGCAGGTCGCCCGGTTCGACCCCGTCGAGCGGTGAAAGCGCCCCGCCGAGCACGTGGTAGAGACCACGGAACTCGGCGGTCCGCTCGAGGGAGATCACGTCGACGGGCTGCTCGACAACGCAGATCAGCGAGTGGTCGCGGCGCCCGTCCGTGCAGATCGCGCAGAGCTCCTCCTCGGTGAGGTTGCCGCACTCGCGGCAGAAGCGCACGCGCTCCTTGACCTCCTGCAGCGCAGTCGCGAGGGCGAGCGCTTCCTCCTTCGGGCGCTGGAGGATATGGAAAGCGAGCCGCTGCGCGGTCCGCTGGCCGATACCCGGCAGCCGGGTCAGCTGTGCGATCAGGTTCTCGACGGACGGGCTGAACACCACTTGCCATTGTGCCCGGCCAATCCGACGTGGCCACTCCGGCGTATGACTGGTATGCCCACCTGGCGCATCACCCTGCTGGTCGCGCTGTTTGCCGCGCTGCCCGTTCTCCTGGCGGCCTGCGGCGGCGGCTCGGGTGGCGGCTACTAGACAGCTCCTTCATACTCGGCGGGTGGATCCGAAGGTACTCGAAGGGATCGGCGCGTTCTCGGGGCTCTCGAAGCAGGAGCTCGACAAGCTCGCGGGCTGGACCTTCGAGCTCGAGGTGCCCCAGGGTGAGGAGCTGGTGAAAGAAGGCCGGCTCGCCCACGAGTTCTTCGTGATCGAGGACGGCGCCGTCGAGATCCGGCGGGACGGCGAGCGGATCGCCGAGCTCGGCGCCGGCGACTTCTTCGGCGAGATCGCCCTGCTCGAAGGCGGCGAG
>JBKJQL010000234.1:0-3659 GCA_046594035.1 Gaiellaceae bacterium | reverse complement strand
CGGCCGGTCCAGCGCCCCGCGCCCATGCCGGCGGCGTCGGGGAGCCGCACGAGCTCGAGTGCGAGGTTGCGGTCGGCGCGGGGCGTACTCACCGACACGGATCCTAGAGTGAGCCGGGTGCGCCTCGACTGGGAGATCGCAAAACGTGGCTGGCGCCGCTATGCCGCCTACCCCTGGGCGACGGCCGCAGGCATGTTCACGAACACGATCTTCGGCTTCATCCAGGCCTACATCCTGCTGGCCGTCTTCAGCCACCGGGCTCACGTCGGCAACTACGACGCCTCGGACGCCGTCACCTACGTCTGGCTGGCGCAGGCGCTGATCATGACCGTGTACGCCTTCGGCTGGACGGAGCTCGCGCTGCGAGTCCGCGACGGCTCGATCGCCACCGACCTCTCTCGCCCGCTCGATCCCCAACGCTACTGGCTCGCCTTCGACCTCGGCCGCGCGCCCTTCCACCTGATCTTCCGTGGGCTGCTCCCGTTCGCGATCGGCGCGATCGTCTTCCGGCTGCACTACCCCGCCCCGCTCGACCTGAGTGTGTTCTTCGTCAGCCTCGTGCTCGCGGTCGTCGTCAGCTTCGGCTTCCGCTTCCTCTACAACTCCGCCGCGTTCTGGCTGACGGACATCCGGGGTGTCGTCACCCTCTCGCTGACCGTCTCGCTGTTCTTCTCGGGAATGGTCCTGCCGATCGGGTTCTTCCCGGGCTGGCTTCGCGTGATCGCGCATGCGCTGCCGTTCGCCTCGATCGTCCAGACGCCGATCGACATCTGGCTCGGGAAGCACCACGGTGGCGGCCTCGCCGGGATCGTGGCGCTCCAGGTGTTCTGGGCGATCACACTCCTCGCGCTCGGCCGGGTGACCCTGCGGCTGGGCGCGAGGAAGCTGGTGATCCAGGGTGGTTGAATCCGTCGTCCTCTGGCGTCGGCTCGTCGGCGCCCAGGTCCGCTCGCAGCTGCAGTACCGCACGTCGTTCGTGCTCGACGCGTGCAGCGCGTTCCTGATCTCGTTCATCGACTTTCTCGCCGTACTCGTGATCTTCCACAACACGCAGCGGCTCGGTGCCTGGAGCGTGCGCGAGGTCGCGTTCCTCTATGCAATGTCGTCGATCTCGTTCGCGTTGACCGACTTGCTCGTCGGACACTTCGATCAGTTCCCGCAGAAGATCCGGGACGGCAACTTCGACATCCTCTTGGTCCGCCCGCGCAGCACGCTGTTCCAGGTGATCGGGTCGGACTTCCAGCTGCGCCGGGTCGGGAAGGCAGTTCAGGGAGTGCTCGTCCTGCTCTACGCCGTCGGTTCGCTGACGATCCCCTGGGACGTAGGGCGAATCGCGATGCTCGCGGTGATGATTCCGGCCGCAGTCGTGATCTTCGCGTCGATCTGGACGATCGGCTCGTGCCTCTCGTTCTGGACGACCGACGGCGGCGAGTTCACGAACGCCTTCACGTACGGCGGGAACTTCCTCGCGCAGTATCCGATCGACATCTTCTCGAGCTGGTTGCGCCGCTTCCTCGCCTACATCGTGCCGCTGGCGTTCGTCTGCTATTTCCCGTCGCTCTACATCCTCGACAAGCCGGATCCACTCGGGTTGCCCCGTCTGCTCGAGTTCTCATCGCCAGTCGTCGCGCTCCTCTCCGCGTGCGTCGCGGGCCTCGTGTGGCGCTTCGCGGTGCGCCACTACCGGAGCGCAGGCGGATGATCGAGGTCGAGCATCTCTCGAAGCAGTTCGTCGTCCGGCGTGGACGCTTCCGTCGCGAGCGCGTGATCGTCGACGCGGTCAAGGACATCTCGTTCCGCGTCGAGCGCGGTGAGCTGCTCGGGTACCTGGGACCAAACGGCGCCGGCAAGTCGACGACGATCAAGATGCTCACCGGCATCCTCGTCCCGTCGAGCGGACGCGTCTCCGTCGCCGGGCTCGACCCCTCGAAGCGACGCATCGAGCTCGCGAAGCGCATCGGCGCGATGTTCGGCCAACGCGTGCAGCTCTGGTGGGATTTGCCGCTGATCGATTCGTTCGAGCTCCTGCGCCACATCTACAAGGTTCCCGCCGACCGCTACCGCACCTCACTCGCGCGGTTCCGCGAGGTGCTCGAGCTCGACCCGTTCCTCCAGACGCCCGTCCGGCAGCTCTCACTCGGCCAGCGCATCCGCGGCGAGCTGACGGCATCGATGCTGCACGAGCCCGAGCTGCTGTTTCTCGACGAACCGACGATCGGGCTCGACGTCGTTGCGAAGCAGCGCGTGCGCGACTTCCTCGTCGAGATCAACCGCGAACGCGGCGTCACCGTCCTCCTGACGACCCACGATCTCGGCGACATCGAGCGGCTGTGCCGGCGCCTGCTCGTGATCGACCACGGCAGTCTGATCTGGGACGGGCAGATCGACGAACTGAGGCAGCGCTACGGCGGCGAGCGGACGCTGATCGTCGATCTGGAGGAACCCGCGCCGCCCCTGGAGATCGAGGGTGCGCGGGTGGAGAAGGTCGACGGACCCCGCCAGTGGCTGCGCTTCCGGGGCCCCGCCGCCGACCTGACGGCGCGTGTCGCGGCAGCTTCAAGGCTCGTCGACTTGCAGATCACCGAGCCGGACATCGAGGAGATCGTCCGCCGGATCTACGGGAGCGGCAATGCTTGAACCAGGTTCGCTCTTAAACCTGGTTCGGGAGTCTCCAGCCGCCCAGAGCAAACTCAGCAACCTGGTTCAAAAGCAAACCAGGTTGCATGTAATTCGGAGGCATAGAGCCTCCGAATTACATGCTCTCGGGCGCGTCGACCCCGACGAGGTCGAGCGAGCGCGCGATCACCAGCTGCGTCTTGCGGATCAGGCCGAGACGGAATGCCTGCTCGGGCACATCGAGCACGCGGCACTCGTGGTAGAAGCGATGAAAGTCGTCGGCGAGACGGATCGCATAGTTCGGCAGCAGTTGCGGACCGCGGCGGTCGGCCGCCTCGCGCACGGTCGTCGGGAAATCGGTCAGCCGCTTGATCAGCTCCTTCTCCTCCGTCGCGAGCGGCCCCGGCGGATCGCCGCCGACCTCGGCATCCGCGGCGGTGCGCAAGATCGACGCGATGCGCGCGTGCGCGTACTGGACGTAGTACACCGGGTTCTTCGGTGACTTCTCCGACGCCAGGTCGAGATCGATCTCGATCGTCTGGTCCGGCCCGCGGTTGACGAGGTACCACCGCGCGGCGTCGACGCCGACCTCCTCGATGAACTCGTCGAGCAGGAAGACGTTGCCCGAGCGCTTCGAGGCCTTCGCACTCGCGCCACCGCGCATCAGGTGCACGAACTGGTAGAGCAGGACCTCGACGCGCTCCTCGTCGTAACCGAGCATCCGTGCAATCGCCCGGTACCACTTCGCCGTCGCGTGATGGTCGGCGCCCAGGACGTACATCGCGCGATCGAAGCCGCGCTCGAGCTTGTCGACGAGGTAGACAATGTCGGCGGCGCGGTAGGTCGGCATGCCACCCTTCTCGGCGGAGCGGATGATCACCCAGTCCGCGTCGTCGCCATAGGCCGAGGAGCGGGCCCAGACCGCGTCGTCTTTCTCGTAGGTGTCGAGTCTCGGCATGAACTCCGGCAGGCGCTGCTCGCGTCGATCGAGCAGTCGATGGAGCGGTTCCGCATTCACTTCGACAGCTGGGCGCTGCAGAGCG
>JBKJQL010000231.1:0-35566 GCA_046594035.1 Gaiellaceae bacterium | reverse complement strand
GGGCTGACAAGTGGCACGGTGGAAACGGCGTCGTGGAAAAGCGATTTCTACTCATATCGCATCCGTCCCGCCAAGACTGAGTGGGGAACACTGTGGGGTGTCGTCAATCAGACGCTGCCGGTCGATCTCTTTGACAAGGTCGCGACGCCGATTGACTTCACCGATGGCGCAGCCGTTTAACGGCCTGCGGTCAAACTAGCCCACTACCCACTTGCCGGTAGTGGGTCACTCTGAAATTTGGATGCGCTTGACATAGCTGCCTCGCTTGATCGGAGTGGCCTCTGCCGCTTCCAGGAGCCCGATGAGTTCCTGCATTGTCCAAACGTGATCGACCACCCCTGCGGATACGGCCGGGGTCGTCTTGAGCGAGCTGTGGACGCGGCAAAGGTTGTAGTAGGCGAAGTGCAGCGACACGGCTGCGGCGAGGTTCTCGCCCTTCTTTGCGTCAATCGCCGCCCACGTCGATCCGTTCACGGGCCCCGAGAGGGGTCCTGTATCGTCGTTTCACGTACCGAGCTATGGCACCGATTCCACCTCAGCGCCCGAAGTACGAGATCGCACAGCTTTCCGACGTTCCGTCCACCGCGACCGGCGGGCACCCCGGCCTCGAGATCCCCGGACGGTGGAAGCAACTCCGCCATCACTTCGGGATCAAGGAGTTTTCGGCCAACGCCTTCATCTCGACGCGTTCGGGAGAGGAGATCGTGCATGAGCACTTCGAGCGCGCGAACGACGACCCGACGAAGCCCGGCGACGAGGAGCTCTACTTCGTCGCAACCGGAAGAGCGCTGGTACGGCTCGACGGCGAGGCCGTCGAGGTCGGCCCCGGCACGTGTGTGTTCGTCGGCGATCCAAGCGTGGCCCGCAGCTTCACAGCGCTCGAGCCGGAGACGACGATCCTGACGATCGGGACGAATCCGGGAGTCGAGTTCATCGTGTCGGAGTTCGAGCGCGACGTGAGCCCGCCGCCGCGCTGGAGCTGAGCGACGCGTCAGCTTCGGCCCGGCAGCCGGGCGGAGACGAGTGACGGGGCCTCGAGGCGCCCTTGCGCAAGCGCCTGGAGCGTGAGGACCGTGTCGGCGACCGGGATGTCCTCGAGGAAGCGCTCGCGCAACTCGAACGTTCGCAGAACATCGGCGACGGAGTCGGCGTAGACGTGACCGTCATGGTCGGCGAGCGCGACGAGTGCCCGTGCGGTCGCCGGCGGGAAGCCGTCATCGCTGAGCAACCCACCGGCAAGCTCCGATGCTTCGCGATCACGACCCAGGACGAGCAGCGCAAGCGACGCTGCGTACCGTGCTGTTGCAGACGCCCCTTCGGACGCGCCGAGCTCCATTGTCCAGCGCGCCTCTCGCACGGCGCTCGACCGATCGCCGGCGAGCAGCCGGCACTTGAGGCAGGCGACCGATCGTCCCCAGCTCCCCGGCTCTGCGTCAGCGAGGCTGCGCCGGTAGAGCGTCCCCGCGCGATCGAGCCAAGCATCTGCATTCGGCCGACGGCCCGCCATCAGCAGAGCGAGCCCGGCGCCCCACGCGGCACTTGCGATCCGCATCAACTGTTGCTCGCGCGCGCGCGCCCGATCGCTTTCCGTCGCCTGAATCAGGCGCCTGCGGCCTTCGCGGTAACGCTCGGTCTCGCGCTCCAGGTGGTCGCGCCATTCGCCCTCCGGTAGCTCCGGGACGGGGTCCGGATCGAGCTCGTCCAGGTATCCCGCCGGGACGAAGTCGTCGGCGAACGCCGGGAGCCGGCCGGCGGCGACAAGCGCGCGCACGTGGTCGAGTGGAACGGTTCGGCCGAGGAGGACACCGGCGAGCGGGTGAAGATCGACCGGCGGCACCGCGGGTTATGCGTGCTGCTCTTCGCGCGCGTAGAACGGGCGGCCGATGCGCAACTCGAATGAGAGGTATCGGTCAACGCGGACGCCGCCGACCGGTTCGCGGACGGCCTGCACCATTGCTGCCGCGACGTCGAGGTCGTCGACCTCGAAGATCAAGTACCACGCCCAGAAACGCCCTTCCGCCGGTCCGACTTGGAAGACGTCGTCGCAGAACGACGCGATCACGCGGGCGCCGAGCTCCTCCCACTCCGCAAGCATCTGCCGGAAGCGGGGCATGAACGTGTTCTGCTTCTCGTCCTCCGACGCCTCGAAGAACGCCGGCCGGCCGGAGCCGACGACCATCACGCGGTGAGGACGATCGAGCGGCACCGGTGTCCATCCGCTCGGCATGTCCGTGTGTTCTGGTCTCGCACCCCGGCTCCTGCCCGTAGAATCGCCCGAGTGCTCGACTACCGCGAACGCCGGCGCCTGCTCTCGGACCGCATGCGCGCCGAAGCGGTCGACGTGCTGTTCCTCGGTTTATCAGCCGACCTCGAGTACCTGACCGGCGTCGAGCGCGGCATCCCGTTCTTCGGGCAGAGCTCGTACGCGCACGGCTGGGTCGCCGGGGCGTTCTTCAAGCCCGACGCCGATCCGATCTTCGTGCTGCCACGGATGGTCGCGGCCTTCGACCTGCACGGGGATCCCGGCGGCGAGGTCGTCGTCGTGAACGAGACCGACGACGGGGGCGCCGCATTCGAGCGCGTCGTTCGCGGGTTGGGCCCCGTCCGGCGCGTCGCGGTAGGAGACCGCGTGTGGGCCGAGACGACGATCAACCTCGCACGCATCGTCGGGCTCGACGCGCTCCGCATCGGCTCGTCTCTCGTCAACGAACTTCGCCGCATCAAGACGCCGAACGAGCTTGAAGTGATGGCCCGCGCTTGCCGGACGGTGGAGTTGACGATGGACGCCGCCGCGCCGAAGGTGGTTCCGGGGGTGACGATGGCCGATCTCGTCGAGGAGGTCGAGTACCAGCTCCGCCGCAACGGCTCCCGAACACCCTCCTTCGCCACCCACATCTTCACCGGGCTCGGTCCGCATGACCTGGACTCCTCGACCTCGACCGCCCGCGTTCCGTTGCGCGAGGGGACATCGGTGATGTTCGACTTCGGCGGTGTCGTCGAGGGCTACTGCTCCGATTTCGGTCGCACCGTGTACTGCGGCGAGCCGCCGGTGGCGCTGCTCGAGGCGTACGAGGTGCTGATCTCCGCGTACGAGGCGGGGATGGCGGCGGCACGCCCGGGAGCACTCGCCCGCGAGGTCAATGCTGCGTGCCGCAAGCCGATCGAAGACGCCGGGCTCGGGCCGCATTTCCGGCACCGCATGGGCCACGGGATCGGCCTCGACGTGCACGAGAAGCCGTTTGTCTCGACCGAGGATGAAACGACGCTCCAGGTGGGCATGACGTTCACGGATGAGCCCTCGATCATCATCCCCGACACGTTCAGCATTCGCATCGAGGACATCATCGTCTGCGACGAGGGCGGCGGTCGCGTTCTCAACGACTACCACACCGGCCTGATCGTCAATCGATAGCGCGATCCGGAGCCGGCCGAAGCCGACCCCGGATCGCGTCCTCGTTCGGGCTTACTTCGGCCTGACTTGCGTGACGTCGACGAAGTACACCGCGTTGAACTTCGCGTTCGCGAGGTCATTCGTGGCGACGAACACTTGCGTCGGCTGCAGCAGCGGGAAGAACGGCCCGTAGGCGTTCAACCGCCGCTGAATCGTTTGGTAGAGCTTCTCGCGAGCCGCGGAGTTCGTGGTGACACGGGCGAGTGCGCCGAGCCGCTCCACGGTCGCTTCGGAGCCCGCGGCCCAGCCGGCACGGGTGCCGACGAGCTCACCCGGCAGGAACGCGAGGTAGTCGGCGGGATCGGGATAGTCCGGGCCCCACACCGACACACCGAACGGCATCTTGCCGTCACGGTAGCGCTGGAGCCACGTCCCGACCGGTGACCCGACCAGGTCGATGTTCATACCGATCGCCTGCAGGTTCGCCTGCACCTTCTGGGCGAGGCTGTCGAAGAGCACGCCGTTGATCGTCAGGTTGCTCGGATACTCCAGCGTGATCTTCTGGTTGGCGACACCGGACGCTGCGAGCGCGGCCTTCGCCTTCGCGAGATCTTGCTTGACCGCCGCGGACTGCGGCAGTGCTCCGAGGAACATGGACGGAATCACGCCCGGTGCCTGGATCGCACCCGGACCGGCAACCCCGGCGATTGCCTTGTAGTCCAGCGCGTAACGCACCGCACGCTGGAAGTTGCGGTTCGACGCGAACGACGAGATCTGCGGATTGTTGTTCGCGAAGAGCCAGAAGAACCAGGTCGACGGCGTCGTCACGACAGTGAGACGCTTATTGCCCTTGAGCGACAGCGCCTGCTGCGCGGAGAGGTCGATCGCGACCTCGTGACTGCCCCGCTGGACGTTGATCAACTGCGTCGGTGCGATCATGTTCCGGATTACGACGCTGTTGAACGCGGCCTTCTTCGATCCCCAATAGCTCTTGTTCGGCACCAGCACGATCTGAGAGGTCGTGCTGTACTGCTTGAGCGTGTAGGGACCGCTCCCGGCGCCCGCCGAGGCGGACGAGTTGAACCACTGCTCGGCGGTGTCGGACTTGTCAGCTCCGACCGCGTCGGTGCCGCCGTGCTTCCGGACGAGCTTCGAGTTCACGACGGCGAGCGACGTGTTTGCGAGGATCGCCGGCAGAGCGGTGTTCGGATCCTTCGCGTGCATGACGACGGTGTACTTCCCCTTGGCGGTCGTGGTGACGCCGTCGAGGAGGAACGACGGGTTCCCCTTCAGGTTGACGAGCCGCTGGAACGAGAACACGACGTCGGCCGATGTGAGCGGCGTCCCGTCCGCGAAGCGAACATTCTTCCGCAGCTGGAACGTGAACGTCTTTGCGTTCTTGCTCGCCTTCCACGACTGCACGAGCAGCGGGACCGGGTGGGCAACGTCGCTCCCCTTGTAACTGAAGAGTGTGTCGAACACCCCACGATTGACGAGCGAGGCAGTCGGCTCGAACGCGCGCTGTGGATCGGCGGTCTTGATCTCGAACGATCGGTCGACCACGAGCGTGCTTCCTGCGGAGCTGGTCCCCGATGCCGCGTACGCCGCAGCGGCCGCGGCAAGCGCGACAGCCAGAACGACTGCGAATCTCGCCGCTCGGCTAATGGCAGATCCGTGCATACGATCCTCCGTTGGTTTGATGGGCGTCACGCGATCCTGATCGGACGTGACGATGACCGTGGCGTGCCATCAGGCACGCTTCACGTCTGGAAGGCCGCGGTGCGACGGCGGGTCCGGGTGAGAACCGCGCGGCAGCCAGCAGGCAACGCTTCGGCCGGCGAACGCCTCTTCGAGCAGCGGCTCGGCCGTGCACTTCTCGAAGGCGTGCAGGCAGCGGGGATGAAAGCGGCAGCCGGCCGGAGGCTGCGCAGGGTCGGGCACCTCGCCTGGGAGCGCCTCGGGCATCGTCCCCGTGCCGTCGGGATGCGGCACAGCGGCGATCAGCGCCTCTGTGTACGGATGGAGCGGCGAGGACCAGACCTCGCGCGTCGGCCCCGTCTCGACGATTCGTCCGAGGTACATGACAGATACGACGTCGGCTGCGTGGCGAACGATTGCGAGGTCGTGCGAGATCAGCAGCAGGCTGAGCGAGAGCTGCCGCGAAAGGTCGACGAGGAGATTGGCCACCTGGGCCTGCGCCGACGCGTCGAGCGACGCGAGCGGTTCGTCGAGAACGAGCACCGAGGGATCCGTCGCGAGAGCACGCGCGATCGCGATGCGCTGACGCTGTCCTCCGCTGAACTGCGACGGGTAGCGGGAAGCCCCCTGCGGCGACAGGCCGACGAGCTCGAGCAACTCGCCGACGCGCGCCGTGCGGCGCGCTCTCGACGTCGTCTCGCCGAGCGCAAGGCCGTCGGCGATCTGGTCGCCGACCTTGCGGCGCGGGTTCAGCGAGGAATAAGGATTCTGGAAGACGAGCTGCAACCGCGTTAGGTCACGGCGACGCGCGCGACGGGTCAGGGGCGCAACCTCTCGGCCTTCGAAGCGGATGCTGCCCGCTGCCGGCGCAACGAGCCCTACGGCCGCACGAGCGAGGCTCGACTTGCCGCAGCCGGACTCGCCGACGAGCCCCACAATCTGCCCGCGGCCGACGGCGAGGCTCGCGCCCGCGACCGCACGCACGCGAACCCGATCGCGGCGCTCGTAGGTGACCTCGACGTTCTCGAGCTCGAGGACGCTCATACTCGGAGAGGGTCGACGGGGCACGCGAGGCTCCGTCCGCCCTCGTGCCGGAGAACGGGAACATCGGTCGCACAGGCGTCGAGCGCGTACGCGCACCGGGGATGAAACGAGCAGCCCGACGGCAGCGCGCCCATCGTCGGCGGCGCGCCTGGGATGGGAACGAGCGGCGTGTCGGCGACAGCCTCCGGGTGCGGCAGCGCATCGAGCAGCGCCTTCGTGTACGGGTGGCGCGGGCTCTGGACGAGCGCGCGCCGGTCGGCCTGCTCGACGACACGGCCGGCATAGAAGACGACGACGCGATCCGCGATCGAGGACATGACGCCGAGATCGTGGGTGATCAGGATCACCGAGAGCCCTCGCTCGCGCCGCAGGCTGTCGAGCAGGCGGATGATTCCCGCCTGCACCGTGACGTCGAGCGCCGTCGTGGGCTCGTCGGCGATCAGGAGCTTCGGATCGCCCGCGAGCGCGATGGCGATCGCGACGCGTTGCCTCATCCCGCCGGAGAACTGGTGTGGGAACGCTCGCAGCGCGCTCTCGGGATCGGGGAGCCGGACGGCTTCGAGCAGTTCCGCCGCGCGCCGATCGACGTCGCCGCGGCGCAGCTTCAGGTGGCGCTTCAGCGGCTCGCCGATCTGCTGGCCGATCGAGAGCATCGGATGGAGGGACGTCATCGGATCCTGGAAGACGATTCCGATCTGGCTGCCGCAGACGCGGCGGAGCTCGGAGCGGCCGAGCCGGAGCAGGTCGCGCCCGGCGAACCGCGCCTGGCCCTCCGCGACACCGCCCGGCGGCAGGAGCCCGAGGAGCGCGAGCACGGACATCGTCTTGCCACTGCCGCTCTCGCCGGCGACGCCGAAGACCTCGGCGGGCTCGACGGTGTAGTCGACACCGTCGACAACCTGCACCGAGCCCTCCCTGGTCGGCAGGTGGACGTGCAGGCCCTCGACCTCGAGCAGCGCCGTCACCGTGGCCGCTCCGATCGTGCGACGCTCGGGTCGAACAGGTCACGCAGGCTGTCGCCGAGGAAGTTGAAGGCGACAACGGCGGTGAAGATGGCGAGGCCAGGGAATGTTCCCATCCACCAGTACTGGAAGTACTGGGTCCCCGTCGCGACCATCGAGCCCCACTCGGCCTGCGGCGGTTGGGCGCCGAGGCCGAGGAACGACAGGCCTGAGAGCAGAAGAATGGCCGTGCCCAGATCGAGTGTCGCGAGTACGAGCACCGGCCCGGCGATGTTTGGGAGGACATCGCGGAACAGAGACCGTCGTGCCGTGACACCGAGCAGGCGCGACGACTGGACGTACTCGGAGTCGCCGATCGAGAGCACGAGTCCGCGCACGACGCGCGCGTAGGACGGCCACGCGACGATCACGATCGCGAGCACGGCGTTGCGAAGACCACGGCCGAGCACTGCCGTGACGACCATCGCGAGGATGATCGCTGGAAACGCGAACACGAGATCCGCGGTCCGCATGATCAGTCCGTCCGCAAGGCCGCGGAAGTACCCGGCGATCGCCCCGACCGTCCCGCCGATCGCCACCGCGAGCGTGACCAGCAGAAGCGCGAGCGGAATGGAGACCCGCGCACCGAAGATCACGCGGCTGAGTACGTCGCGGCCGAGCTCGTCGGTGCCGAAGAGGTGATGCAGTGATGGCGACTGGAACGCGACCGACGTCTGCGCGAGCGGGTCGAACGGCGCGACCAGAGGCGCGAAGACGGCGACCACGAGCCAGACGACCCCGATCGTCGCGCCGGTGATCGCCAACGGATGCCTCCACGTCGACCGGAGCTGGCCCGCTTCGACGAGCTCCGGACGCACGGTTGCCAGCGCTTCGCTCACGTCACGCGAATCCTGGGATCGATGACGCCGTAGAGCAGATCAACGATGAAGTTCACCGTCACGTAGACGACCGCGATAAAAAGGCTGACGCCGGCGATCGCGGGAACGTCCAGGTTGATCGCGCTCTGGTACGCGTACTGGCCGATCCCGGGCCACGAGAAAATGTTCTCCACGAGCACCGCGCCGGTAAGGATGTTCGCGAACAGGAGCCCGATCACCGTGACCACGGCAGGCAGCGCGGCTCGAAGGACGTACCGCCAGAGCACGAGAAGCTCCGGCGTTCCCTTGGCCCGTGCCCCACGGACGTAGTCGTTGCCGATCACCTCGAGGACCGCCGAGCGGGTGTAGCGTGCGAGCAGGCTGACGTTGAACGCAGCGAGCACCAACGCGGGCAGGACGAGATGGTGGAACGCTTCGCCCGCGACGCCCCAGTCGCCGGCTGCCAGCGCGTCGACGGTGAAGAGCCCGGTCAGGTGTGGCGGGTCGAGCGTGCCGGGAGACAGGCGCCCTCCGCCCGGGAACCAGCCGAACCGGAAGAAGAACAGGTAGAGCGAGACCAGCGCGATCCAGAACGTCGGCATCGAGATGCCGCTGAGGGATGCGATGCGCAACACGTGGTCGAGCGGACGGTCACGCTTGACGGCGGCCGCGAGACCGATCGGGACGCCGATCAGCACCGCGATCACGATCGAGCACAACGCGAGCTCGGCGGTGGCGGGGACGTACTGCTTAAGGTCCTTCGTCACCGGGTTGTGCGTCTGCAGCGATTCCCCGAGGTCACCTTGCGCGACGTGGCCGAGGTAGAGCAGATACCGCTCGGGCAGTGGCTTGTCGAGGCCGTAATGCGCGCGGAAGGACTTCACGATCGCGGGGTTGCCGGCCGCTTGCTCGCCGAGATTCGCCGTGACGGGGTCGCTCGGCACGAGCTGGGTGAGCAGGAAGACGACGAGCGTGATCCCGATCGAGAGAAAGACGAGCGCAAGCGCGCGCCGCCCGACGAAGCGCGCGAAGGTCTTCGACGGCACGAGCCGGCGGACGGCGGCTGGACGGCGGCCGAGTCCGGCGTGCGCACTCATCGAGACGTCCCGGGAACCGGCCGCTGTGCATTATTTTGCACCGAACCGATCGTATTATGTCCGGAGGCGTGCCCGCAAGCGCCCCGTTCCGCCGACGACACGAGGAGGTCACGATGCCCTGCGCATCTTCCGACGAACTTCCCCTGCAAGAGATCGCGCCGGGGTACGCGAGCCGCTTCACCGACTGGGGCGACATGACGGTCGGGTTCGAGGCTGCGCCCGCCGGCCTGGACTCCTCGCCGATGCTGAAGGGGCTGCCCGGCGACCGCTGCCAGGCGCGGCATTGGGGTTACATGATCTCGGGCCGGATCGTGGTCGATTACGGCGAACGGCAGGAGGTGATCCGCGGTGGCCAGGCGTACTACATCGAGCCGGGTCACTTGATCACCTTCGAGGAAGCAAGCGAAGCGGTCGAGTTCACCCCGACCAACGAGCTTCAGCAGACCTTCGAGGCGGTGCGCGCGAATGCGCTCGCAGTAGCCGACTCTCCTCCTGGCGGGCACTCGCCCGCATGAGCGCCGACGCCGTCGTCGTCGGCGCCGGGATCACCGGCCTCGCGATCGCCCGCTCGTTGCGTGAACGCGGCGCGGCGGTCGTCGTCGTCGAGCGGTCGGGCATCGGCTCGGGCCAGTCGGGCGTGCAGCCCGGCGGCGTGCGCCAACAATGGGGCACCGAAATCACGTGCCGGCTTGCGCGCGAGTCGGCGGCGTTCTGGACCGAGGCGGACGACCGCCTTGCGAGCCCCGTCGAGCTCGGCTTCCGCCGCTGCGGCTACCTCTTCGTCGCACATTCGACGTCGACGCTCGACCGTCTGCGCGCAAACGTCGAGGTGCAGAACCGTCAAGCCATACCCTCCAGAATCGTCGCGCCGGAGGAGGCCGCCGAGCTCGTTCCGGGCCTCCAGACGGACACGCTGGCCGGCGGCGCGTGGTGTGGCGAGGACGGCTCTTCGACCGGCCGCAGTCGGTCGTCGAGGCGTTCGCGCACGGCGCGGACCTGCGCATCGCCGAGGTGACTGCACTTCGCCCAAAAGGAGGGCGCTGGCGCGTTCTCACGACCGACGGCGAGCTGGAGGCGGGCACGGTGGTCGTCGCGGCGGGCGCGGAGAGCGCCGGGTTGCTCTCGCCGTTCGACGCCGAGCTGCCGATCGAGCGAGAGCGGCGCCACCTCTTTCTCAGCGAGCCGATCGACACTCGACTCGTCGACCCGCTCGTCGTCTCGGCGGAGCGCGGGTTCGCCGCGAAGCACCTCGGCAATGGTCGGGTACTCGCAAGCGACCTCACGGCGGAGGGCGATCCCGCGGAGGGCGCCGCCCGGTGGCGCGCGAAGGTGCGCACGGTGATCCAGGAGCTCCTGCCGATCCTCGAGTACGTCGACTTCCCGATCATCGCGAGCGGCGAATACGACGTGACCCCGGATCGGCAGCCGATCCTCGGCGGCGTTCCCGGCGCAGACGGTCTCTACGTGGCCGCCGGCTTCAGCGGGCACGGCTTCATGATCGCGCCGGCCGTTGCCCGCATCCTGGCCGACGAGATCGACGGCCACCACGACGAGGTGCTGGACATCCTCGACATCGGGCGCTTCGACGACGACCGGCTCGTTCCCGAGCCGCAGGTTGTCTGACAGCGGCTCGCCGCGTCACTCGACGATGGCGTCGAGCTCGACCTCCACGAGAACGTCGGGGATGAACCCTCCGACGAAGTACGTGGTGTTCGCGGGCCGCACATCGACGAACACCTCCGCATGCGCGCGAACCGCCGCTTCCCAGTCGGCTCCCGGGGCGAGCAACAGGCGCGTCCTCAGGACGTCCTCCTTGCGTGCGCCGAGCGCCTCCGCCGCCTCCAGCGCCTTGCCCAGCGCAAAGAGCGTCTGGCCATACGCGTCGCCGGCGTGGAGCGGTCCGTCGGGGCCGAGGGGCGCCGTGCCGCTGACCGCGACGAAGCCGCCGACGCGCACGGCACGTGAATACGACGCGGTCGTCGAGAACGCGCTTCCGTCTTCGTAGGTGTGTCGCAGCGATCGTGAGATCTTGGACATCGGTTCAGCAAACCATATTGTTGTCGGTCTGACCGAAATATCAGCTTAGGCCGGGAGGCGCGCCCATGCTTGGCGATGTAATCGACGCAGACGGAAAGCCGGACACTCCGGAGGACGGAGGCAGCGGGGCGGTTCCGCGGGTGGGAGAGGTGATTCGCCGGCTGCGGCAGCAACGCGGGCTCTCGCTCCGTGACCTCGCCGAACGGTCGGGCCTCTCGCAGTCGTTCCTCGGGGCCGTCGAACGAGGCCGGTCGGATATTGCGGTCGGACGGCTCTCGCAGGTCGCGCGCGTGTTCGGACACGACGTCGCCTCGCTCCTCGGCTACTCGCTGCGCAGCGCAGCGCCGGTGGTGATCAAGCCGAATGACCAGGTTCGCGTCTCCCGTGGTGACGGCGTCGACTTCCGCAGCTTCCGCATCCCGGCGACGAACCTCGAGTTCATGGTCGCTACCTTCGCGCCGCAGTCCCAGTTCGACGACGTCGTCACGCATGCCGGCATCGACATCATGTACGTAGCCGAGGGCTCGATCGTCCTGGTCGTCGACGGTGTCGACTACCCGGTCAATGCGTCCGAGTGCGCTGTGTGGCCCTCGTCACACGCACACACCGTTCGTAACGACGGCGACGTCCCCGCGTGCGCGCTCGGCTTCACGACCGAGGCTGTACATCGTTGACCGAGATGCACCTCTACGACGTGACCGCTGAGACGACGATCGTAGTCGCCTGCCTGGGCGACTCCATCACCGCCGGCAATCCCGGCTGGGATCCCGACCCGGCCCGCCGCCAGGCCGAAGACCCGGGCGACGACCCGCGCAGCCAGTACCTCTACTGGGCCGGCGCGCGCGATCCCCGCCTCGAGCTGCGCAACTTCGGCGTCGGGGGAGAGCGAACCGATCAGATCGCGGCACGGCTCGCCGAGGCTGCCGCCGGCGCCGACGTCCTGCTCGTGCAGGGCGGCATCAACGACATCGTCCAGGGACGTTCATCCGACGCGGGGGCGGCGTGCCTGCACGAGATCGTCACGCGCGCGAAGGCCCTGTCTCTCGCCGTGCTCCTGGCCGACGTCCTCCCGTGGAATCGGGGCTGGCCGGATGCCGATCCCGCGATCAGGGCCCTCAACGCGGCGATCCTGACCATCGGACACAACGAGGGCGTGCCGGTCCTGCCCTTTTACGCGACGCTCGAGGACCCGGAGCGTCCTGGCCGCATGCGCGCCGACTGGACAGCTGACGGGAACCATCCCTCCGTGGTCGGCCACCGGCGGCTCGGCGAAATCGCCTTCCCTCGCCTCGGCCCCCAAAACGGAACCGCACCGTTCCCGAACGCGCCTTCCTCGACAGAGGTGGGGTCATGAGACGCCACTCGACCGTGCGTCGGCCCACCCTCGGCACGACCACCGGCCAATTTCACCCACTGCCCCACTTGCCGGACATCGCGAGCCACGCGATCGCCAGCAGCACGAGGTAAACGGAAGAGAGCACCGCGACGATGCGGCCGGCGACCGGTTTCGCGCCGCGGCGCCACCAGAACGCGACGCCGAGCAGGACCAGCAGGAGCAGCAGGCCCATGTCACCGACGCCGAAGCCCACGCCGAGCCAGGTGGGGTCGTTGGTCCCCGAGAAGCCTTCCTTCGAGTAGATCCACTGGCCCGCCAGGCGCATCAGGAGATAGGACGGGAGCGCGACGGCGAGGAGGGTCGTCCAGGCGGCGCGGCGGAGGATGCCCAGGTCAGGGCGCGCCCAGGCGACCCACGAGAGCAGGACGACCGTGAGGACGGCGCCGACGAGCGTCATCGCGCCGAGGACGTGCAGGAAGAGCGGCCAGAAGGGGCGACCGGAGGCGATCATGAGCCCGGCTTCCAGATCATCAGGACGAGGATCCCGAGTGTCGAGACGCCGGCGACCCAGGAGATCGCGTTGGCGCGGCTGTCGCGCAAGAGCGCGCGCACCTCGTCCGTGGGGGAGTCGCCGGCCGAGGCGCGCTGTTCGGCGAGCTGGCGCGCGCGCCGCTGATGCTTGCCGCCCATCCCGCCGAGCCCGTTCGCGATCGCCCAGAGGACGAGCGAGGCCCAGATCCAGAACGCGCCGATGCTGTAGCCGAGCTCGTGCCAGAGCCAGATGCCGAGCACCAGTGAGGAGAGGGAGCCGATACCGATCACGATCACCGTAGGTGCGATCAGGCGCAGCAGAAGTGCCGCGTCGCTCGGACGCTCGGCCCGGTTGGCGAGGACACTGAGGACGCCGGCTGCGACCGACCCGCCGACGAAGAGGAACGCCCCCGTGACATGCAGCATCAAAAGCCACTGAGCCGTGGACACGGGCCGAGCGTACGCTGGAGGGCGGATGGACACACGCGAACGCCACCTTCGCCTGCTGATCGAGACGATCGAGGCGGTCAACTCCAGCCTCGATTTGCAGGAGGTCCTGTCGCTCGTCGCCACCAAGGTCGCCGCCGCATTGCACGCGGACGCGTGCTTCGTCTACCTCTACGACGAGCGCGCGGACGAGCTGGTCCTGCGCGCGACGCACGGAACGCCGATCGACGAGATGTCGAAGCGGCCGCGAATGCGCCCCGGCGAAGGCATCACGGGCTCGGCGGCGGCCGAGCGCGCCCCGGTGATGCTCGCCTCGCAGGCGCACCTCGATCCGCGCTTCAAGAACTTTCCGAACCTGCCGGAGGACGAGTACCAGTCGATCCTCGCCGTACCGATCCTGACCCGTGACGGCACGCTCGAAGGCGCGCTCAACGCGCGAACCCGCGAGCCGCGTGAGTTCTCCTCGGACGAGGTCGACCTGCTGCTCGCGATCGCGGCGCAGGTCGCGCAGTCGATCGAGCACGCGAAGCTCTACTCCGAGGCGCAACGGCGCGTGCACGAGCTCGAGGCGCTGGCGCGCATCTCCGAGGCGGTGTCGGAAGCGCTCTATCTCGAGGAGTCCCTCGAAGCGATCGTCAAAACGACGATGGACTCGCTCCACGCGACCGGAGCGGCGCTCGTGCTCGAAGACGGGAACATCGCGTGGCCGGAGGGCCTCGCGAACGAGCACGCGATCCGCCAGCCGCTGCGGTGGCGCGGGCGGATGATCGGTGAGCTCGTCGCGGACCGCGCGACCCCGTTCAAGGACGCGGATCGCGAGTTGCTCGGGTCGGTCGCGACGCACGCCGCCGTCGCGCTCGAGCACGGGCGCGCGGTGATGCGCGGCGTGCTCGCGCAAGAGATCCATCACCGCGTCAAGAACAACCTGCAGACGGTCGCGTCACTGCTGCGGTTGCAGGCGCGCTCTTCCGACAACATCGATCCGCGCGAGGCGCTCGAGCACTCGGTGAACCGCATCCTCGCGATCGCGGCTGTGCACGAGCTGCTGACCGAGCGCCGCGACGAGGATGTCGAGCTCGCCGACCTACTCGAGCGGTTGCGCGCGATGCTCGTCCAGGGTGTCGGCGGCGGCAAGGAGGTGACGTCGCAGCTCGAGCCGGTGTCGTTGCAAGGCGCACGGGCGACTGCGCTCGCGCTGGTGTTCGCCGAGCTCCTGCAGAACGCCCTCGAGCACGGAGGCGATCGGGTCCAGGTCGAGCTCAGTCGCAGAAACGGCGATGTCGTCCTTGCGATCGCCGACGACGGCGCCGGTCTTGCTGACGCCGCGCCGGCGGGAACGGGGCTGTCGATCGTGGAGGCGCTCGTCCGTGACGAACTGCGTGGGACGCTCGACCTGCAGTCCGGGCCGGGAACGCGCGCCGAAGTCGTCTTCCCCGCCTGATCCAAGCTGCCCGAACCTGATTAGGTGTCAGCCGAACCAGATTCGTGGGTTTCAGCTCGAACGAAACTCACGATCCTGGTTCAACACAGCGAACCAGGATCGGATGACCGGTCAGGCCGGTTCTTGATCGTCGAAGCTGAAGTGGAAGTGGTCGTCGTGCCCGTGGATGCCCAGGACCTGGTCGTCCAAGGCGCTCGCGGCCACCGGATCGAGATAGACCTTCACCCCGTCGCGCTCGACCAGTTGGTCGTCCGCGACCGGCTTGGCGGCCTCTTCGATCTCCAGCTCGACCTCGCCGTCGGCCTCGATTCCGCGGATGCGGAGATCGCCGATCTGGCGGAGCGCTTCTACTGATTCGTCACTGATTTGAAGCATCGTGCGATTCTACGGACCGTGCGTATCCTGATCGCCGAAGACGAAACGATCATCCGGCTCGACCTCCGGGATCTCCTGGAGCGGTCGGGGCACGAGATCGTCGCCGAGGCGCGCGACGGGGAGGAAGCGGTCGCGTTCGCCCGGGAGCACGAGCCCGAGCTCGCGATCATGGACGTGAAGATGCCGAAGCTCGACGGGATCGAAGCTGCGAAGCGGATCCTTGAAGAGCGGCCGATCCCGATCGTGATGCTCACCGCGTACGGTCAGGAGGAGCTCGTGAACCGCGCGGTCGAGGCGGGCGTCTTCGGCTACCTCGTCAAGCCGTTCCGCGAACAGGATCTCGTGCCCGCGATCGCGACCGCACGTGCGCGGCACGCGGAGCTTGCAGCCGTACGCGAGGAGGCGGAGTCGCTCACCGAGGCGCTCGCTTCTCGGAAGGTGATCGAGCGCGCGAAGGGGCTGCTGATGGACAAGGAGGGCCTCACGGAAGGGGATGCGTTCGACCGCTTGCGCAAGGCGAGCCAGGCCTCGGGGCGTCCGCTCAAGGTGATCGCAGAGGCAGTCGTCGCTACGCTCGATCCCTGATGACGCAGACGATCACCCCGCCGAAGGTCAGACCGCGCCGCACGAGCGGTTCCGGCACCGGCGATGCGTGGCGCGTGATCGTCCGGAACGACGACCACAACACCTTCGAAGGCGTCGCGTTCGCGCTCGCGCAGACGATTCCCGGTGTCGACTACGACAAGGGCATGGCGCTCGCCAACACGATCCATACGAGCGGTCAGGCGCTCGTCTGGTCAGGCCACCGCGAGCTCGCGGAGCTCTACCACTCGCAGCTCGAGGCGTACGGGCTGACACTCGCGCCTCTAGAGCGTTGAGCCACCCGAACGCAGAGTTGCTCGAACGGGCGTTCAGCGCCTTCGGCCGCGACGCGCTCGCCGTCGCCCGCGCGCTGGCCAACGACATCGTCTGGCGCGTGCCCGGGACGAATGCGATGAGCGGCGAGTACGTCGGGCGCGACGCAACCTTGCAGTTCCTCCGCCAGACGCTGGTCCTCACCGGCGGCACCTATCGCACCGAGCTTCAGTACGTCGTCGCGGACGACGAGCGCGCGGTCGCCGTCTACCGTGCCCGCGGCGAGCGCGGTGAAGGACGCACGCTCGACATCGAGCAAGCGCTGTTCTGCGTGATCCGCGACGGGCAGATCGCGGACGTGACCGCAGTGCCGCTCGACTTCCCGGCGTTCGACGCTTTCTGGAGATGAAGGTCGGCGTTCAGCTGCCGGAAGTGGAGCGCATCGTCCGTCGCGACGAGCTCGCGGCGATGGCGCGCGCTGCCGAGGAGTGTGGGCTCGACTCGATCTGGGTCGGGGACCATCTGCTGTATCGCGGCGACGGCCGCCAGGAACGAGGACCGTGGGACTGCTGGACGACGCTCGCGTGGCTCGCGGGGGTTACCGACCGCGTCGAGCTCGGCCCGCTCGTCGCATGCACGGCATTCCATCCGCCGGGGATCCTCGCGCGGCAGGCCGCTGCCGTGCACGAGCTGAGCGGCGGGCGACTGGTCGCCGCACTCGGTTCGGGCTGGAACGAGGAAGAGTTCCGCGCGTTCGGGTTTCCGCTCGACAACCGCGTCTCTCGCTTCGAGGAGGCGTTCACGATCATTCGCCGGCTCCTCGCGGGAGAACGCGTGACCTTCGAAGGCCGTTTTCACTCGACCGACGACGCGGTGCTGCTCCCGCCGCTCCTGACCGCACCGAAGCTGATGGTCGGCGCCAACGCGCCGCGGATGCTCTCGATCACGCTCCCGCACGTCGACGCATGGAACACGTGGTTCACGGCCTACGGCAACACCGTCGAGGGCTTCGCGCTCCACAACGCCGAGATCTCGGAGGCAGCAGAGCGGGCGGGACGCGACCCTGCGGAGATCGAGCGGAGCGCCTGTGTGCTCGTCGAGGTCGACAGCGGCAGCGGGGAGCGGCCGCGGGACGTGCCGGCGGTCTCCGCCGACGAGCTGAAAGACCACCTCCGCGGGCTCTCGGAGGTGGGCGCGGACGAGGCAATCCTCGTAGTCGACCCGATCACCGAGAACGCGATCCGGGCCCTGGCCCCTACGATAAAGGCTTGATCGAGAAGATCCCGTTCGGCTCCACCGGCCACGAGAGCACGCGCACGATCTTCGGTGCGGCCGCGCTCGGCTCAGTCACGCAGGCGGAGGCCGACGATGCGCTCGAATTGCTGCTCGAGCACGGCGTGAATCACATCGACACCGCGGCCAGCTACGGCGAGGCCGAGCTGCGCATCGCACCGTGGCTCGTCGACCATCGCGACGACTTCTTCCTCGCCACGAAGACGGGAGAGCGCGAGCGGGGGCCGGCCCACGACGAGATCCGGCGGTCGCTCGAGCGGCTCGGCGTCGACAGCGTCGACCTGATTCAACTGCACAACCTCGTCGACCGCTCGGAGTGGGAGACCGCAATGGGCACGGGCGGCGCCCTCGAAGCGGCGATCGCAGCGCGGGCTGAGGGCCTCGTGCGCTTCATCGGCGTCACGGGCCATGGGCTCGACGTCGCGGAGCGGCACCTACAGAGCCTCGCCGAATTCGCCTTCGACTCCGTGCTCTTCCCTTACACCTACATCCAGCTGCAGGACGAGCGGTACGCGACGGCGGTCGACGAATTGCTCGAGACGTGTGCCGAGCGCGGCATCGCAGTGCAAACGATCAAGAGTCTCTCGAAGGGGCGATGGCGCACCGAAGAGCACACGGCGGCGCCCTGGTACGAGCCACTTTCCGGTCGCGACGCGATCCACACCGCCGTGTCGTGGACGCTCGGCCGACCCGGGATCTTCCTGAACACGGTCAGCGACGTTGCGTTGCTGCCGCTCGTGCTTGAGGCGGCCGTGTCACCCGGCCTGCGCCCGAGCGACGAACAGATGGACGCCCTCGTCGCAGAGCAGGGGATCACGCCCCTGTTCGACGCGGCGAATCCCCACTTCTAGGTCCGCGGGCGCCGTTCGCTCGCGAGCAGTCCCCAGAGCAGCAGGTCGACGCGGCGGCCGCGCTCGAAGTTGCGTTTGCGCATCGTCCCTTCGAAGGTGAAGCCGAACGACTCCACGATGTGTGGAACGTTCTCGTTCTCGGGGAGCGCGGTGACCTCGATCCGCTCCAGGCCGAGGTCGTCGAAGGCCCAGTCGAGCAGTAGTTGGAACGCTGCCCTACCCACACCCCGATCGCGTGCATGCTCGGCGATCCAAGCGCCGATCTCCGCACGCTTGTGTCGCCAATGCAGCGAATGAAACATCATCGTTCCGAGAAACTCGTCCGACTGGGCGTCTGCAATCGCGAACTCCCAGCCGGTGAGCTCCGGCGGGTCGACCCAGTTCTCGACGAACCAGCGCTCGGCCGTCTCGCGATCCGGCGGCGCTTCGTAGCCGACCAGGTTGAGCAACGGCTCACCCTCGGCGAAGGCACCGAGGTACCGGTCGACATCCTTCTCCTCCAACGCGCGCACGACGACTCGCCCGTCGGTCAACCGCGGTGCGCTCATCCCTGGACCTCTGCGAACAGTGCTTCCCAGCGCTTGAGCAGCGCCTCGAGATCCTCGCGCGCGGCCTTGTGCGCGCGCAGGAGCTCCATGTCTCCCCAGTCCGTCGCAAGCTTCTGCTCGAGCTCGGCGACCCGCGCCTCCGCACGCTCCACCTCTCCTTCCACGAGCTCGAGCGCCGACGGCTTCGACTTCGGAGGTCGCTTCGGTTTCTCGCGCTTCGCCTTCGGTGCGGGTGGAGGGGGCGGTCCGGTGTCGTTCTCCTGGGCCTGGACGTAGTCGGCCCAGCCGCCCGGGTACGACGCGATCGCGTGGTGCTCGACTGCGAGCAAGCGATCGGCCACCGCGTCGAGCAGCGCGCGGTCGTGCGAGACGAGCAGCACCGTTCCGGGGAACGCTTCCAGCGCGGCTTCGAGCGCCTCGCGCGATTCGAGGTCGAGGTGGTTCGTCGGCTCGTCGAGCACGAGGAAGTTCGCGCCGGAGGCGACGGCGATCGCGAGCGCGAGCCGGCGGCGCTCGCCGCCGGAGAGCACGGCGACCGCCTTCTCGTGCTCGTCCCAGCCCGAGAAGAGAAAGCGGCCGAGCAGGTTCTGCGCCTCGGGGCGCTTCAGCCCGGTGCCGGACATCGCCGCGTCGAGCACCGACCCGCGCTCGTCGAGCTCCGCCTCGTGCTGGGAGAAGTACGCCGCCTCTACACCGTGGCCGAGACGCAGCTTCCCACCGGACGGAGGGCGCTGCCCGAGCAGCGTTTCGAGCAGTGTCGTCTTGCCGGAGCCGTTCGGGCCGACGAGCGCGACGTGCTCGCCGCGCTCGATCGCGAACGACGCGTCCTGCAGCAGTTCCTTGTCGCCCGCGCGCAGTGACAGTTCCTCGACGACCGCGACGTCGCGGCCTGAGCGCGCAGGCTTCAGGAACTCGAACCCCAACCCGCGGCGGCGCTCCTCGGGCCTCTGCACGCGCACTGCCTCGAGCTTCTTGATCTGCTTGATCTTCATCTGTGCCTGGCGCGCCTTGCTCGCCTTGTAACGGAAGCGCTCGACGAAGCGTTCGAGCCGTTCGATCTGCTCGGCCTGCTTGATCGCCGTCTTCGCCTGGTGGATCGCGCGCGCCGCCGCCTCGCGCCGCCAGACGTGCCAGGCGCCCGGGAAGTAGACGGACTTGCCGCCTTCGAGCTCGAGCACGGCTGTCGTCACCGCTTCGAGGAACCAGCGGTCATGCGCCACGAGGATGACGGCGGCATCGAGTGTCTTCAGCATCGACTCGAGCCACTCGAGCGATTCGATGTCGAGGTGGTTCGTCGGCTCGTCGAGCAGCAGGAGGTCCGGCTGCGAGGCGAGGGCGCGCGCGAGCGAGGCACGAGTCAGCTCGCCGCCCGAGAACGTCGACAGCGGCCGGTCGAGGTCGGCGTCCGTGAAGCCGAGGCCGCGGACCACGGAGGCCGCGCGATCGCCCCAGTCGTAGCCGCCGGCATGCTCGAGCCGGGCCTGCGCCTCCGAGTAGCGCCGCATCGTCGTGGGGTCGTGGTCGCCGGCTGCCATTGCCTCCTCGAGCACACGCAGTTCGTCCTCGACGGCCGCGAGGTCAGCGGTCCCCGAGAGCACGTATTCGCGCAGGGGACGCGGGCTCTGAGCCGGCGGACGCTGGTCGTGGAGCGCGATCCGGGTGCCTTTCTGGAGCGCCAGCTCGCCGCCGTCGATCGAGACCTGGCCCGCCAGCTGGCGCAGGAGCGTCGTCTTTCCGGCGCCATTCGGCCCTGCGAGCGCCAGCCTGTCTTTGCGCTCCACCTTGAACGACACCCCGTCGAAGAGCACCTCGCCCGAGTGCTCTTTCCGAAGTGAGGATGCGATGACGACCGCCATGCAGTGAAACTATCGGTAGATGCGCCTCGGCCTGACAGCACGGATCCTGATCGGCGGCGGTGTGATCGCCGTGATCTTCCTGATCCAGTTCGCGCTCGTGATCCGGTCGTTCGACTCGATCCGTCACAACACCCGCGAGCAGCAGCGCGCCCAACAGGCGGTGGTCTCCGCGATCCGCTTGGAGAAGCTCGTCCTCGACCTCGAAACAGGAACGCGGGGGTACGTGATCACGCAGGACCACCGGTTCCTCGAACCGTACGCCGTCGCGCAGCGCTCGCTGCCCGGCGAAGGCGCGCGCCTGATGGTTCTTGCGCCCGGCCCGTGGTCGGCCAAGCTCGATCGGCTCTGGCGCTCCTATCTGAACGAATGGTCGAGGCCACTGGTCCGCCTGGCCGAGCGGTCGCCCGCGGCCGCACGGGCGAGGGTCGCGAGCGGTGAAGGCAAGAGGCGCGTCGACCACATGCGCGGGCTGATCGCCTCCTTCGTGCAACGCGAGAACACGATTGCTGTCCGGGACGTGATGCGGGTCGAGAAGGCCGAGCACTCGGGTGTGGTCCTGGGGGCACTCGGCAGCGCGCTCCGGCTTCTCGCGCTCGTCGCGATCATCGTGTACCTCCTCCGCTGGGTCGTCGCGCCGATCCGGCGGCTCGCGGCCGCCACTCAGCGCGTCGCGGCCGGCGAGCTCGACGTGGCCGTGCCCGAGGGCGGGGCCGGCGAAGTGGGACAGCTGGCGAGCTCGTTCAACGAGATGTCGCGGGCGCTCACCCGGCACCAGTCGGAGTTGGCCGCGCAGAACGTCGACCTGGAGCGGCTCGCGAACGTGCTGCGCGCGGTGCTCGACTCCACGATCGACGGCATCCTCCTCTCCGACGCCGACGGGCACATGCAACTCGCGAACCGGCCGATCGTGCGCCTGACCCGCGAGATGGGCATGAGCTACGACGGTCCGATCGTCGACCGCTTGCTCTCGGTCGCGCATCGCGTCCGTGACGAGGACGCGTATCGCAGGACGATGGAGGGCCTGCGCACGAATCCGGACGCGACCACATTCGACGAGTTCGAAGACAGTGTCACCGGCCGCGTCTTCCAGGGCTTCACGTCGCCGGTGCTCGATGACCGGGGCGGTTTCCTCGGACGTTTGTGGACGCTGCGCGACGTGACCCAGCAACGCGAGCTCGACAGGCTGAAGGACGACTTCGTCGCGACGGTCTCGCACGAGCTTCGGACGCCGCTGACCTCGATGATGGGCTTCCTCGAGATGATTCGCGAAGGTGAAGCGGGCGAGTTGAACGACGAGCAGAAGCGCTTCCTCGCCATCGTCTACCGAAGCTCCGAGCGTCTGCAGCGACTCGTCGGCGACCTGCTCTTCGTCGCGCGCCTCGATGCGAATGGGTTGCAGCTGCAATTCGGCGAGGTGCAGCTCGCCGACATCGTGCGCGAGTCCGTCGAGTCTTCTGGCGCGCTGGCCCGCTCGCGCGAGGTTGGGCTCGTCGCCGACCTCGATTCGATGCCTCCGGTGAGCGGGGACAAGGAACGCCTTTCTCAGCTCGTCGGCAACCTCGTCTCCAACGCTCTCAAGTTCACGCCCGCGGGCGGCAGCGTGACCGCGCGGGCCTTCGCCGACGCCGGGCGGGCGGTCGTCGAGATCGCCGACACCGGCATCGGCATTCCCGTCGCCGAGCAGAGCCGCCTCTTCCAGCGGTTCTTCCGTTCGTCGACCGCGACGGAGCAGGCAATCCCCGGCACCGGGCTCGGTCTCGTCATCTCGCGCGCGATCGCCGAGGCGCACGGAGGCACGATCGGCGTGACGTCCGTGCCCGGTGAAGGGACGACGTTCCGGGTGGAGCTCCCGCTCGATCCCGAAGAGGTTGCGGCCTGACGCGCGTCGTCGCGCTCGATGTCGGTTCCTCCTCGGTCCGTGCGGTGCGCTACGGCGAGGACGGGGTGGCCGAGCCCGGCGACGCGCAGCTCGCCTATGAGTCGCTCGACGCCGACCAGCTCGTTGCGGCCTGCCGCACCGTGCTCGCGCAGGCCGGCGAAGGGGACGCGCTGTCGATCTCGTGCTTCTGGCATTCGCTCGTCGCCGTGGACGAGCGGGACCGCCCCCTGACACCCGTGCTCACCTGGCGCGACCGCGCCGGTGAGCCACCTGCACTCGACGCTGAGGACTACCACCGGCGAACGGGCTGCTTCCTCCACCCGGCGTTCTGGCCCTCGAAGATCAAGAGCCTGACCGAGAGTGGTGTGACCGCCGCGCGCTATCTCTCGTTCGGCGACTACCTCCTACTGCAGCTCGCGGGCGAGGCGAGCACCAGCGTGTCGACCGCGAGCGGCACGGGCCTCTTCGATCCGAACGCGCTCACGTGGGACGAGCAGACCCTCGATGCGCTCGCGCTGCAGCCTGCACAGCTCGCGACATTCTCCGAGCCGATCGCCGGTGTTTGGCCCGCGATCGGCGACGGCGCCTGCTCGAACGTCGGCGCCGGTTGCGTGACGCGTGGCCGCGCCGCGGTGACCGTCGGCACCTCTGCGGCCGCGCGCGTCGTCTACGAGGCTCCGCGCGCAGAGCCGAAGCCGGGCCTCTTTCTCTACCGCGTCGACGAGTCGCGCTTCTGCGAAGGGGGAGCCCTGTCGGACGGCGGCAACCTGCACGCGTGGCTGATGCGCACGTTGGCCGGCGTCGACACCTCGCAGGTCGCCGACCGGCCCGCCGCGGCACACGGACTGACGTTCCTGCCGTTCCTCGGCGGGGAACGGTCGCTCGGCTGGAACCCTGACCGCAAGGGATCGATCGACGGCTTGACCTTCAAGACCACCCCGCTCGACATTGCACAAGCGGCGCTCGAAGGAGTCTGTTACCTGCTCGCCGACGTGCTGGACGCGACTGGAGGTATCGAGTCTGTCGTCGCAACAGGTGCCGCGCTGCTCGCGAACGACGCCTGGCAGCAAGTGCTCGCCGACGTGCTCGGTCGGCCCGTCGAGGTCTCGGGCGAGCCTGAAGGGTCTGCGCGCGGCGCCGCGGTGATCGCGCTCGAACGCCTCGGCCTGCCGGTACCCGACGCTCCGATCGCGCGCATCGTCGAGCCGCGCGCGGGACGACATGAAATCCATCTACGCTCGCGAGAGGTACAACGGAACACGATGCAAGTTCAGGGGGCGAGATGATCGGGATCGTCGGCGGTGGCCTCGCGGCCGCAAAGGTGGTCGAGGGGTATCGCGAGGCGGGTGGTGCGGAGGCGATCACGATCTGGTCGCAGGACCCGCACGGTCCGTACCACCGCCCCGCGCTCTCGAAGCGGTTGCTGCGCGGCGAGTCCGAGCCGGCGGATGTACTCGTGCATCCCGCCGAGTGGTACGCGGAGCAGGGCGTCGACCTGCGCGTCGGGGAGGTCCACGGATCGCTCGCCGAGCTCGACGCGGAGACGATCGTGATCGCGACGGGCGCGCGGCCGCGGGCACTCGAAGGCACCCTGGCGCTGCGGACGCTCGACGACTCGCTCGAGCTCCGCCGGCGGGCAGCCGAAGCCCGCACTGCCGTCGTCGTCGGCGGCGGCTTCATCGGCCTCGAGGTGACCGCGTCGCTCACGCAGCTCGGTTTGCAGGTGTCGCAGGTCGTGCGCGACCCGCTGGTGTTCGCTGCGCTCCGGGCGCCTGCCCTGTCCGAAGTGCTGCACGAGCGGTTCCGGGAGCACGGCGTCGACCTGCGCCTCGGCGCCTCGGAGATCCCGGCCGGCGCCGACTTCGTCGTCGCGGGCATCGGCGTCGAGCCGAACGTCGAGCTCGCGCGTGAGGCAGGCCTCGAGGTTCGGAGCGGAATCGTCGTCGACGAACGGTTCCAGACGGCCAGGCCCGGTGTCTACGCGATCGGCGACGTGGCGGAGTTCTTCGATCCGCTCTTCGGGCGCCACCGCAGGATCGAGCACTGGTCGAACGCCGCGTACCACGGGACGACGCTCGGCCGGATACTCGCCGGTGAGGACGCCCGTTACGACGTCGTCTCGTCCTTCTTCTCGGAGCAGTTCGGCCGCTCGTTCAAGTCGTTCGGCGACCCGCTCGGCCACGACTCGACGACCCTCGAGGGCGACTTTCGCGGGGAGCGTGCTGTTCTACGGTTCCTGCGTGAGCGCAGGGCGGTAGGCGCCGTCACCGCCGGTCTCGACGAGGACGCGGAAAACGAGCTGAAAGACGAGATCAGAGCCGGCGCAGCGGCACACTAGAAAGACCTGATGCGGATTTAGCGCACTCGCGGCTGGTGGCTCCGACGCGGCGCAGCTCGCCCGGGTCGGGCTTGAACGTAGACACCGCTATGCCCTACGCCCGACCCGTGCGACCTGCTTGGTCTGAGCCATCCTCGCAAGCACCCCAATCCGCATCAGGCCTTTAGTCGTTACCCTCGCAGGGAAGCCACTGCGAGGAGGACCGTTGCCCAACTCGGAGATCGAACAGCTCTCCATCGACACCATCCGGACGCTTTCGATGGACATGGTCCAGAAGGCGAACGCCGGGCATCCCGGCACCGCGATGGCGCTCGCCCCGATCGCGTACCTCCTCTACACCGAGGTGATGCGGCACAACCCGGCGAGCCCCCATTGGCCGGACCGCGACCGCTTTATCCTCAGCGCCGGCCATGCGGCCGTCCTCCAGTACTCGGCGCTCCACCTCGCGGGCTACAACCTCTCGCTCGAGGAACTGAAGCGCTTTCGCCAGTGGCAGTCGGCGACACCGGGCCATCCGGAGTTCCGTCACACCGAAGGCGTCGAGGTGACGACCGGCCCGCTCGGCCAGGGCTTCGCGAACGGCGTCGGCATGGGCTTCGCCGAGCGCTTCCTCGCGGACACCTTCAACCGCCCGCAGCACAAGATCGTCGATCACCACATCTACGCGATCTGCTCCGACGGCGACCTGATGGAGGGGCTTTCCTACGAGGCAGGCTCGCTCGCCGGCACGAACGCGCTCGGCAAGCTCGTCTACTTCTATGACGACAACCACATCACGATCGACGGCACGACGTCGATCTCGTTCACCGAGGACCGCGCCATGCGCTTCGAGGCGCAGGGCTGGCACGTCCAGCGGGTCGCCGACCCGAATGACCTGCGTGCGCTACGGGAGGCAATTGCGGAGGCGCAAGCCGAGACAGCTCGCCCTTCCGTGATCATTGTCCGCTCCCACATCGCGTTTGGTGCGCCGCACGCGGTTGACACCGCGAAGGCACACGGGTCGCCGCTCGGCGAGGACGAGGTCGCGGCGACGAAGAAGGCGCTCGGCTGGGATCCCGACCAGCACTTCTTCATCCCTGACGAGGTGTCCGAGCACATGAACATGGTCGAGCGCGGCAACGAGCTCGAGACCGAATGGCACCAACGTTTCGCGACCTGGTCGCAGAAGTTTCCCGAAGGGCGCGAGAAGTGGGACGCGGCGTGGGCGGGGAAGATCGGGCCGTGGACACCGCCCGAGTTCTCCTCGGGCGAGGAGATCGCGACGCGCGATGCCGGCAAGGCGGTGATGCAGGCGTTCAAGGACGCGGTGCCGACGATGATCGGCGGCGCTGCAGACCTCGTCGAATCGACGAAGACCGAGTTCGAAGGCGGCGGGTACTTCTCCGACAAGTGGTCGGGTAGGAACATCCCCTTCGGGATCCGCGAGCACGCGATGGGCTCGATCGTCAACGGCATCAGCGCGCACGGCGGCTGCGTCAAGCCGTACGGCTCGACGTTCCTGATCTTCAGCGACTACATGCGTCCGGCGGTGCGGCTCTCTGCACTCATGGGGCTTCCCGTCGTCTGGGCGTGGACGCACGATTCGGTCGGGCTCGGCGAGGACGGCCCGACGCATCAGCCCGTCGAGACGTACGCGGCGCTGCGCGCGATCCCGCACCTCTGGTTCATCCGTCCCGCGGATGCGAATGAGACTGCGGCTGCGTGGAAGGTCGCGCTGGAGCGCACGGACGGGCCGGTGGCGCTCTCCATGTCGCGCCAGAAGGTGACGACGCTCGACCGCAAGGAGCTCGCGTCGGCGTCATTGCTCGAACGCGGCGCGTACACGTTGTGGGAGTCGTCGGGGTCGCCCGACCTGATCCTGATCGCGACGGGCACGGAGGTGGCGCTTGCGTTGGAGGCCGGCCGGAGGCTCGCAGACGACGGCACCGCGGTGCGGGTCGTCTCGATGCCGTGCTGGGAGCTCTTCGAGGCGCAGCCACAGTCCTACCGCGACGAGGTGCTGCCTCCCGAGGTCGGGGCGCGGCTCTCGATCGAGCCCGGTGTGGAGCTTGGCTGGAAACGCTGGGTCGGCGACCGTGGCGACTCGATCTCGATCGAGCATTTCGGCGCCTCGGCTCCGGGCAACACGGTGCTCGAGCAGTTCGGCTTCAGCGTCGACAACGTGGTGTCCCGTGCCGCCGCGCTGCGGGAGCGTGTGGCGTGAAAGAGGCAGAGACGATCAAGGCGTTCTTCGCGCTCGTCAGCCCGGGCTTCACCGTCCAAGGCGATCTTCCGGCGGTGCACATCGAGGGGATCGAGGTTCGTCAGGACGGTCAAGCGATTGCGATGGTCGAGGCCGACGGACGGACGCTGCCGATCCGCTTCACCTTCGACGAAGGCAAGATCGCGCGGGTGGAAGTCCTGTGAAGGTCGCGGTGGCTTTCGACCACCGCGGCGTCCATCTGCGCGAGGCCGTGCTCGAAGCGCTTGACGGCCACGAGATCCTCGACCTCGGCACCGATAGCGACGCGGTTCGGATCGACTATCCCGACAAGGCGCGGGAGGTGGGCGAAGCGATCCAACGCGGTGACGCGGAGCGCGCCATCCTGGTCTGCGGGTCCGGCGTCGGCGCTTCGGTTGCCGCGTGCAAGCTGACCGGGATTCGCGCTGCGATCTGCCACGACATCTACAGCGCGCACCAGGGCGTCGAGCACGACGACATGAACGTGCTCTGTCTCGGCTCAGAGGTCATCGGCCCATCATTGGCGCGCGAGCTCGTACAGGCGTTTTTGAACGCAACCTTCGACGGTGGCGAGCGGTATGTCGCGCGTCTTCTGAAGGTGGCAGAAATGGAACAGAATATGAAGGTTGGCGGCGCGGGTTGAGCGTCGCGATCGTTTGTCGGCGAAGCCGGGCCTGTTCCGGCGAGAGCCCAGAGCGCTCTGTTCGGGCGCGGCGAAATAGATCCATAAAGAGGAGTTGAAAGATGGCGAAGTCACGTCTGCAGGAACTCGCGGAGCGTGGACAGGCGGTCTGGTTCGACACGCTCTCGCGCGATCTCGTCCACTCCGGCGAGTTGAAGAAGATGATGAACGAGGACGCCGTCACCGGTGTGACCTCGAACCCGACGATCTTCCAGAAGGCGCTCTCGTCCGGCGAGGCCTACGACGAGGACCTGAAGAAGCTCCTCGCCGAGTCGGACGACCCGACGGAGATCTTCTTCTCGCTGGCGCTGCAGGACATCCGCGACGCGGCGGACGTGTTGAAGCCGGCCTATGACGCGTCGAACGGCGTCGACGGTTACGTCTCGATGGAGGTCGAGCCGGGGGTCGCCTACGACACGGAGAAGACATTCGCCCAGGCGCGTTGGATCGCCAAAGAGGTCGACCGCCCGAACCTGATGGTGAAGATCCCGGCGACGATGCCCGGCCTGCCCGCGATCGAGGACTGCACCGCCAAGGGCACGTCGATCAACATCACGCTGATCTTCTCGCTCGACCGCTACCAGGCGGTCGTCGAGGCGTATCTGCGCGGGCTCGAGCGCCTGGTCGCTTCGGGCGGCGACCCGTCGAAGGTGGCATCGGTGGCGTCGTTCTTCGTCTCGCGCGTCGACTCGGAGGCGGACAAGCGCCTCGAAGCGGCCGGCCACCCCGAGCTACAGGGCAAGCTTGCGATCGCGAACGCCAAGCTCGCGTACGAGCACTACCTCGAGGCGTTCAGCAGCGAGCGGTGGGCGTACCTCGAAGGCAAGGGCGCGACGAAGCAGCGCTGTCTCTGGGCGTCCACCTCGACCAAGAACCCCGACTACCGCGATGTGATGTACGTCGAGGAGCTGATCGGTCCCGAGACGGTGAACACGATGCCGCTCGAGACGATCCACGCGTTCCAGGATCATGGGGAGGTGCGTGGCGACACCGTGCTCGAAGGCGTGGACGAGGCGCACGCGCTGCTGGCGAAGCTCGCCGAGGTCGGTGTCGACTACGACGACGTGACAGAGACCCTCGAGGAAGAGGGCGTGCAGAAGTTCAGCGACTCGCTCGACCAGATCGTCGAGAGCATCCGCGCGAAGCGCGCAAGCTTGGCGGCTGCGTGAGCACCGACGCAGGCTCGACGGAGTCGCAATGAGCGCAGCACTCGTCGAACGGATCTGGTCTCGCGATCCGGCAGTCTGGACCGGCAGGGACGAGGGCAAGTGGCTCGGCTGGCTCGACCAGCCGTGGCGCATGCGCGAGGACGTCGACCTGCTGCTGCAGTTCGCGGATTCCGTCGTCGACCGCATCGACGCGGTCGTTCTGCTCGGCATGGGTGGCTCCTCGCTCGCGCCCGAGGTGATCAAGCGCACGTTTCGGCAGGAGACGTTCCACGTCCTCGACACCACCCATCCGCAGGCGATCCGAGATCTCGAGCGCACGCTCGACAGCTCGAGAACGCTGTTCATCTCGGCGTCGAAGTCGGGCTCGACCCTGGAGACGCGCTCGCACACCGACTACTTCTGGGAGCGGAACCCGCGTGGCGACAACTGGGTCGCGATCACCGACCCGGGTTCCGAGCTCGAGCAGCTCGCGCGTGAGCGCGAGTTCGCCGCGATCTTCCCGGGCGAGCCGACGATCGGCGGTCGCTACTCCGCGCTCTCCGCGTTCGGGATGGTGCCCGCTGCGCTGATGGGGATCGACGTCGACCGCCTGCTGTTGCGCGCCGTCGAGATGGCCGAGGCGTGCAGGCTCGCAGATGGCAATCCCGGGCTCGAGCTCGGGCTCTCCCTCGGAGAGAACTGGAAGGACGGCAGAGACAAGGTCTGCATCGCTCCGAATACCGGCGGCTTTGGCCTCTGGGCCGAGCAGCTGATCGCCGAGTCGACAGGGAAGCAGGGCAAGGGCCTGATCCCCGCCCCCGACGAGCCGGCAGACGGCCCCGACCGTCAGGCGCAGGACGTGCGCCTGACGGACGAGTACGAGCTCGGCCAGGAGTTCTTCCGCTGGGAGTTCGCGACCGCGGTCGCCGGCTCGATTCTCGGCATCAACCCGTTCGACCAGCCCGACGTGCAGTCGGCGAAGGACAAGACCCGTGAGGTGCTTGCGTCGGGCGCCGAGCCCGACGTGTCACCGTCGGGGTCGCCCGAAGAGCTGTTCGCGCAGGCGGGCCCCGGCGACTACGTCTGCATCCAGGCGTTCGTCAACCCGACTCCCATCAACGAGGGAATGGTCCTGGATCTCGCGGCGCGCGCGCGCGAGGCCACCGGCTGCGTCGTGACGCACGGCTTCGGCCCGCGCTACCTGCACTCCACGGGTCAGCTGCACAAGGGCGGCCCACCGACGGGGCTCTTCCTGCAGGTCGTGGACGACACGGGCGACGAGCTCGCGATCCCCGGGCAACCGTTCGGATTCGGCAAGCTGATCCGCGCGCAGGCCGCGGGTGACTTCGCGTCGTTGCAGGAGCGCGGCCGCCGGGTCGCGCGCATCAACATCGAGGAGGGGAATGATGCTCCATCCCGCCACCAGCGCGCGCGCTGACGGCTGCAAAGCTGCGTGTGGCCGCGTCCTCGGTCGCGCCCGTAGAACCCCGCTACGAACGCTCCCTGCGTCCTTGCCACACTTGCTTTTCGCGCGTCAGCGCATCACGCCAGCGACGGGAAGGAGCATCCGGCAATGCAGCTCGGGATGATCGGCCTCGGCCGCATGGGAGGCAACATGGTGAAGCGCCTCGAGGAGAACGAGCACGAGGTGAAGACGTACGACCCGCAAGTCGACTCGACGGCGAAGACGCTCGAGGAGCTTCGCGATCAGCTTGAGGCGCCGCGCACCTTCTGGATGATGGTCCCGGCGGGAAAGATCACGGAGGAGACGTTCCAGACGCTGACCGGGCTCGCCGAAGCCGGAGACGTGATCGTCGACGGCGGCAACTCGAACTTCCGCGACTCCCAACGACGGTATGCGGAGGCGAAGGAGCGCGGAGTTCGCTTCGTCGACGCGGGCGTCTCCGGGGGCGTATGGGGGCGCAGTGTCGGGTACTGCCTGATGGTCGGCGGTGACGCCGACGCTGTTGCGCAGGTCGAGCCCGTGTTCCGGGCGCTTGCGCCGGAGGACGGGTACGCCCACGTCGGCGCATCCGGTGCCGGCCACTTCACGAAGATGGTCCACAACGGGATCGAGTACGGACTGATGCAGGCATACGCCGAAGGCTTCGAGGTGATGGAGAAATCCGAGTTCGGCCTCGACCTGCACGAGATCGCCGGCATCTGGCGCTACGGCTCGGTCGTCCGGTCGTGGCTGCTCGAACTGCTGCACGCCGCGTTCGAGAAGGAGGGCGGTGACCTCGAGAAGATCAAGGGCTACGTCGAGGACTCCGGCGAAGGCCGCTGGACGATCGCCGAGGCGATCGCCGAAGACGTGCCGGTCCCGGTGATCAGCGCCGCGCTGTTCGCGCGCTTCGCGTCGCGCCAGGACGAGTCGTTCGCGGCGAAGGTGAGCGCCGCGCTGCGGAATCAGTTCGGTGGCCACGCCGTGCAAGCGGTGGAGACAGCCGAGAGCTCCACTCAGGACCCGCGGTGACCGAAGAGCACAACCCGCTGCTTGAAGGGCTGACGCTGCGCCGCCGTCCGGACCCGTGCCTGCTCGTGATCTTCGGCGCCTCCGGCGACCTGACCTCGAAGAAGCTGATGCCGGCGCTCTATTCGCTCGCGCTGCGGCGGCTGTTGCCCGAGAAGTTCGGGATCGTCGGCGCGGCGCGCAGCGAGGAGAGCGACGACGGGTTCCGCGCGCGGATGAAGAAGGCCGTCCAGGACCACTCGCGCGACGAGTTCAAGGAAGAGGTCTGGGAGGAGCTCGCGGCCGGGATGCGCTACGTCACGCTCGACTTCGCGGACGACAAGGGCGAGGACAAGCTTGCGAGCACGCTGACCGAGCTCGACCAGAAGCGCGGGACGATGGGCAACCGCGTCTACGACTTCGCGGTGCCGCCGAGCGCCATCGGGACACTCGTCCAGGAGATTGCCGAGCGTCGCAGCAGCGAAGGCTGGATCAGGCTCGTGATCGAGAAGCCTTTCGGACACGACCTGGAGTCGGCCCGCGAGCTGAACGCGCTGCTCCAGGAGCATTTCTCCGAGAAGGAGGTCTTCCGGATCGACCACTACCTCGGCAAGGAGACCGTGCAGAACATGCTGGCGCTCCGATTCGCCAACGGCATCTTCGAGCCGATCTGGAACCGCCAGTTCGTCGACCACGTGCAGATCACGGTCGCCGAGTCGATCGGCATCGAAGGTCGCGCCGGGTACTACGAGCAGGCAGGAGCGATCCGCGACATCTTCCAGAACCATCTACTCCAGCTCGTCGCGATCACGGCGATGGAGCCCCCGACCGACTTCACCGCGGATTCCGTGCGCAACGAGAAGCTGAAGGTGCTCAAGTCGATTCACACGCCCGGGCCGAAGCACATCGTCCGCGGCCAATACGGGCCTGGCTTCGTCGAGGGCGTCGAGGTGCGGGGCTACCGCGAAGAGGAGGGGGTCGCACCGGGGTCGATGACCGAGACGTTCGTCGCCGCGAAGCTGTACGTCGACAACTGGCGCTGGGCGGACACGCCGTTCTACGTGCGGATGGGCAAGAGGCTCGCTCGGCGCGAGACGACGATCGCGATCCAGTTCAAGCGCGCGCCGCACCCGCCGTTCGCGGACGCCTCCGCGGAGGGTCTTCGGCCGAACACCCTGTTGATTCACGTGCAGCCGAACGAGGGCGTATCGCTCGCGATCGGGGCGAAGGTGCCGGGACAGGGCATGACGATCCGAACCGTGCACATGGACTTTCTGTACGGCGGCGCGTTCCGGGAAGGGCTGCCCGAGGCGTACGAGCGGCTGATTGTCGACGCGATGCTCGGCGACGCGACGCTGTTCACCCGCTCGGACGAAATCGAGGAGCAGTGGGGGCTCGTCGACTCGATCGTGTCCTTGTGGCAGCGCGACCGCATCTCGTTCCCGAACTACGCGGCGGGGATCTGGGGGCCGGCGGCGTCGGATGAGCTCATTCACCGCGACGGTCGTTCGTGGCGTCGAAACTGATCACGAACGACTGGACGGGCGAGGACGTCACGATCGCCCAGATCGAACGGGAGCTCGCGCGGCTTCGATTCGAGTCGTCCGGCGAGGGGGGGCAACCCAATCTGCGCACGTCGGTGATGACGCACATCGCCTGGGCGCCGCCCGAGTGGCAGACCGAGGCGGAGGAGACCCTCTCCGGGATGGCCGAACACCATCCGTCGCGGACACTGCTGCTCGTCCCGAAGCGGGATGAGCCGGATGGTCTGGACGCGCAGGTCTCGATTCGCTGTTTTCCGGTGGGAGACGGTGCCGTCTGCGGTGAGGTGATCGCGCTGGCTCTGCGCGGCAGGCGTGCCTCGGCGCCCGGTTCGATCGCGCTACCTCTCCTGATCTCGGATCTGCCGGTGTTCTGTCGCTGGCGCGGCCAGCCCGACTGGGAGTCGACCGAGTTCGAGCAGTTGGTCGGGATCGTCGACCGGCTGATCGTCGACTCGACCGAATGGCCGGACGTGCCGGCTGCCTACGGTCCGCTCGCCGAGCTGTTCACGCGTGTCGTCGTCTCGGACATCGCGTGGGAGCGCACCGAACGCGCGCGCTCCTTGCTCGCATCGCTCTGGCCGGAGATCGGGAACGTGCGCTCGATCCTGGTCCACGGCACCCGCGCGCAGGGACACCTTGTCGCCGGCTGGCTGAGCTCGCGTTTGGGGCACGCCGTCGAGCTGATCCTCGACGAGCGAGAGAAGCTCGAGGGCATCGACCTCGACGGCAGTCCGGCACCGTTTCCACCCGGCGAGCCGCCGGGAGCGAGCGACGTGCTCTCGGCCCAGCTGGACCGCTTCGTGCGCGAGCCGATCTACGAAGAAGCAGTCCGCGCTGCTGCTACTTGACGATCACGAAGCTGTCGCCCGTGACCTTCAGGCGGATCGGCTTCGACCAGCTCATCGCTTGCGCGCCGGCCGGAAGCGCCGGGTTGATGCCGCGGATGCGATAGAACCAGCTGCCGACCTGCGCCTTGCCGAGCGGCAGGACGACCGAGGTGGCGGCGGTCGTCGTCGACCACGTCGTCTTCCAGGGATACGACTTGCGCGAGAGCTGAACCTCGTAGGTCGTGGCGCCGACCGCGGGCTCCCAGGCGACGAGCGGCGAGTCGTGTACCTCCGGCACCTTCGCCGCCGACGCAACGACGCGACCGTTCGGGCCGAGGCCCGAGACCCACGGCTTGTCCGACGCCGTGGTGACAACCGGCTTCGAGACCTTGCCGAAGCTCATGCCGACGCCTGCTTCGCAGGAGTCTTGCGCCACTTGCGTGTCGTGGTACTCGATCGCCTTGTCGGTCGACACCGGGTCGATCGGGGGGAAGTAGTCCACCGTCACCGGCACGACCGTCCAGTAGTACCGGCCGTTCGGCCAGCCCGAGTCCCACAGGTCGACGCCGTTTGCATCGGCCGCGGTGTTGCCGTTGACCGGCGAGCCCTTGCCCGGAAGCTCGTTGGGCTTGACCAGCCTGCCGGTCGCGTCGAAGGAATGCCCCTCGTCGCCCTGTCCGACCAGGCCGGCCAGCCACTGCGCGAGCGTCTTCTCGGACTGCGGCAGTGAAAGCGGCCCGCCGACGACGCGCGGTGCGAACGCGGGCGAGCCGACGACCGACCCGGCGAACACCTGGTTCACGCAGTGGTCGTCGGTGAAGACGTAGACCCGGTACAGGGCGTTCGCCCCGAAGTAGCTCACTCCCCCGATCACCGGCGAGGTGGGCGTCCAGGCGAAGGCCGGCGTCAGCTCGTGCGGTGCAGGCACCTGGCCCTTCTTCACCCAGACATCGGAGACGGTGTCGGTGGGGCTCAGCGCGCCGAGCGACAGCGGCGGGTTGATCGAGGTGAACGTCGCGCTCCACGGTCCGTACGACACCCGCGGAAGGCCGTTCTTCAGGAGATCCTTATCGTCGATGTAGCGGATCGCGCGTACGCGCCAGCGCACCGTCGACCAGTTGATCAGCCGGTGCAGCGTGAAGAACTCGCGCTCGTCCGCCACGTTCGTCGTCGTCTGGAACGAGAACGGGGGGTTGATGTCCGGGTAGAGAACTTCGTAGCGCGTCGCGCCTTCGATCGGCTTCCAGCGCACGAGACCTTCCGGCGCGGTGAGCTGCTGGGGATAGTCGTTGTCGGCCCAGCGCATGTTGAACCCGAAAGACTGGCTCCACGGCGTGATCTGCTTGCCGTTGGCCGACACCCAGCGCACGTGCGCCCACAGCGCGTACGGCACGCCGGTCATCCACGGAAGCTGGTGCGCGATCGAGACCGCCGGGATCGTCAGCTTCTGGTAGCTGAAGAGCACCGAGGACTCGTTGAAATTCCGGTTCATTGCGAGCTCGAACTCGTATCCGCCGCCCTTGGCGTTGACGGGCGACCAGGAGAACGACGGCGTGCGCGGGTAGTACTTCTGCGCGGCCTCGTCGGGGCTGAGCAGGAACGCGTGCAACCCTTCCGGCGCCGACGTGGTCGCGTGGAAAGGCTTCGGGCCTGCATCGAAATTCGCGGCCGCGGTCGGCGCGAAGACGAGGAAGGCCGCCAGGATGACGATCAGGCGCTTCATTCCGCTGCCCACTACTTCGGCAGCGAGGCGTCAGGTCTTGAGAGTGGCTTCGAATCGGCCTAGGCAAGCCGTTTCCGGCCAGCCGCCGTTCGTCAGTCCAGCCAGAGGTACACGAACGCGACGCCGGCGGTGC
>JBKJQL010000046.1:0-6409 GCA_046594035.1 Gaiellaceae bacterium | reverse complement strand
GCATCAGCACACGCTTCCTCGCCCTCACCGCCGCGATCGCCCTCAACCACCGACTCGGCCGCCCACCACGCGCCCTGATCGACTACATCGCCTGAACCCGTGGAACTACTCATCTAGTGCAGGAAGCCCCGGTACCAGTCCAGGACCGGGTGGCCCAGGAACAGGGCGAAAACGCCTCCCAGAGCCAAGAATGGGGCGAACGGGATCGCCATCTTGCGCGCCTTCGTGCCGTGGCGGGCAAAGAGGACGGCCGAGGGCACGAGCGCCGTGATCATCCCGGCGAAGAGGGCCACCGGGACGGTCCAGCCGACCGCGAAGCCGAGCAGGAGGGCCAGCTTGACGTCCCCCATCCCCATCCCCCGCGGATAGGCGAGCGCAGCGAGGAGGAGGAACAGCGAGGCGCCGAAGCCCGCGACGAGCCACTCGATCGACGGATGGACGACGGTCTGCGCGACGAGCACGATCGCGGCGGCCGGGAGGACGATCACATTCGGGACGATCCTCCGGTCGATGTCGATCGCCGAGAGCACGACAAGCACGGCGCAGAAGAACGACCCGATCGCCGCGTCCCAGCTCAGGCCGAACTTCCAGAAGCAGCCGGCAACGAGCAGCGCAGTCGCCAGCTCGACCGCTGGGTAGCGCCACGAGATCGCTGCGCCGCAGTTCCGGCAGCGTCCGCGCAGCACGAGCCACGACACGACGGGGACGTTGTCGTACCACGAGAGCTCCGTGCCGCAGGACATGCACGCGGACGGCGGCCGCACGACGGAGCGCCCGAGCGGCACCCGCGCTGCGACGACGTTCAGGAACGACCCGACAGCAAGTGCGGGCACGAAGGCGATGCCAGCGGCGGCGAGCCCCATCGAGTGAGGTTGTAACGACAGCGGCGGCTAGCCGCTGTAGCCGCCGGGCGGATTCGGCTGGGCGTAGACGTTCGGGTTGCCCGGGGCGCCGACTGGCACGTTCGTGATCGCCGGGAACGGCTTGGTGACGACGTTGTTGCTGAAGGTGACCGAGCCGCCGATGATCGGCCCTTCGACCGTGCCGTTGTTCGAAAGGTCGATGCTCTTCGTGGCGTAGAAGCCACCCTCCCACGTCGCGTTGTTCGGCATCACGATCGAGTAGCCGCTTCCGTTGTCGCCATGGGCCGCGATGATCCACATTTCGGTGTTCGGGTTCCAGTTTACGAAGTCGCAAGCGGTGTTCCCAGCGTTGCGCTTGCCGCACACGGTTCCGGTGACGGTGACGTAGCCGGATGCGTAGAGCGTCGCCTGTCCGTTGTACTCGTCCACGCTGCCGTCGCCGACAGTCACGTTGCCGTCGATGTACACGACACCCTTCACCGTCATCGTGTGGGTCGAGGCGTTCCACGAGAGCTCACCGCCGGACGTGATGCACGTGTAACTCGAAGCGGGGGTGAGGTTGACCGTCCCTGCGCTGCCGTTGGCGTTGGGAGCGCTCAAATTCTGCAGGGTGTTGTTGGGCGCCGAGCCCCCGTCGAACACCGGGGGCGTACCGGAGACCGTGCCGCACGGATGACTAGGGCCGGGACTCGAGTTCGCATACCACCCGTCGTTGACCCAATCGACCGTCGGCGCGGAGACGCTGGGCGCGGACGTGCTCAGAGAACCGACGTAGAGCGGGTCGTAGCCCGAGGTCGGATAGGCCTTGCACGCATGCGGGCTCGCCAGCGAAGCCCCGCAGCCGCCGACGAGGTACGCGCTGCTGATCGTGTTCGAGCTGCTGATGCCGATCGACGAGCCGCTGCTTGCCCACTGCACCTTGCCCTTGACGACGACGCTGATCGGGATGCGCGGTGTGATCAGATCCTCACGGACGTTCGAGTTGTTGTTGAAGCAAAGGTTCCCGTCGATGTAGAGCGGGGCGTCCATCTGCACGTTGTTCGACAGGGTGACGTCGCAGACGTTCGCTCCGCCGGTGTTGGTGAGGTAGATGTAGTTCCACGCCTGCGCGTTCACCGGCTGGTTGTAGGAGTACGTGACCTGCATCGTCGCGTTGAGCGTCCGCGTGACGGCGGATGTGTTCGCGACAGGGCTCGCGACGATGCCTTTCCCGTAGAGCGTCCAGACCTTGGTCGTGGAGTTCAGGGTGCCCCACCACTTGGACGTTCCACCCGCGTACGACTGGGAACTGGCCGTCGCCTCGGAGCCTGGCAGCGCGGACGAAGTGAGGGCGTTGGTGGCGCTGTAGCCGAGCACCGACATCGCGTTGTTGAGGCCGCTCTCCGCGAGCCGGTACGAGATGTCGGAAGACTTGCCGAAGCTCGATTCGTGCTGGCCCGCGGTCGAGTAGTAGATCGCGGTGCCGGCAACCAGGCTCATCACGCTCATCGTCATCAGAGCAAAGACGAGCGCCATGCCCGACTCGTCGCGCAATCTCCTCAGCACGACGCCACTCCTCCGCAGGTTCGGGGGCCGTTTCGGAAGGCAATGTCGTCGACGAGCGTGTACCCGTCATGCTTCGACGGGTTGCGGTTCGCCGTGAAGCCGACGTGCAGGCGCGGCAGCACGTAGCTGCCGTCCTGCGTGACGATCGCGCCCGCGCCGGTCCCGCCGCCGAGCGTGCTCGTCGCGAGATGCGAGTTCGGCGGGAGATAGACGAAGGCGTTGGACGCTCTGACGAAGTCGGCGTACTGCGTGGTCGCAGCGGCGCAGGTCGTTCCGACGCCGCGGTAGAGGGCGTACGCCGAGCCGCTCGATTTCGTGCACCACGTGATGCTGTGGGAGCCGGAGGCGCACGAATCGGACGGGAAGTAGAGCGTCACGCTGTTCGTCCACGTGTTGTAGGTGTTCGGAGTCGAGACCGTGCAGGCGGCGTGGATCTCGCGCGTCATGTGCGCGAGTGAGACCCGAGAGTCCTGTTGCGCCTGGTAGCGGCGGGTCTGATCCGCATCGGCGTTGATGCCGGCAACGAAGATCGTGGCGATCCCACCCACGACCACTCCGAGGATCGCGAGCACGATGAGCAGCTCAACCATCGAGTAACCGCCCTGCGACCCGAGGTCGGTCACTTCGCCTCCCTCGCACGAACGAACGCGAGTGCCCCCTCCGCGTCGGCCTTGCTGGACGCTCCGATGCCCCAGGCGTTCCACACCTGCCGGTCGACCGTCTCCAGCACCTCGAGTGCGTCAGCTCCGTGCCACCAGCCCATCTTGGCGCCGGTGACGATCCAGGCGTGCTGGTAGAGCCAGTACTTGACGTTGGCGTCCGTCGGCTTCGGCCGCTGCGCGATCCAGTGCAGGAGCGCGTTCGCCCGCCGCGTCAGCGGGATCTCGTCGAGGGGCTCGCGCCGCGCGCCTGCCACGACGAAGGCCGGAGGCCGTTGCGCCGGTCCGCGCTTGCGCGGGGCATGGCTCGCCGGAAGCGCAGTCTTCTGACGCGCGGCCGGCGCCTTCGTGCTCGGCAACGACGCCGGGGCGCCTGGCTTGACGGCCGCGGGCGCCGTTGCGACAGCGAGGTCGGCGAGCCGGACGGGGGTGCCGCGAATCGAGGATTCCTGGGCGGGAACGCCGACCTGCTTGCCGGAGGCGCGCTCGAGGTGGAGGACGACAAGTGGCGCGCCGGTATCGATGACCCGCGTCCCGGCGGCGGGTGTCTGGGATGCGACGGTGTTGGAGGGGTAGCCCTGGACTGCACCGGTCACGCGCCAGGCAAAGCCGGAGTCACCAAGCGTGCCCTTGGCGAAGACGTAGGCCTGATGCCGGACATCCGGGACGACGAGCACCACCGGCGGCGCGGCCGTCGTGGTCGTGACCGGGGCCGCCACGGGCGTGGTGGGCCGGTGCGCGGCCGCGTAGGTGAGCGCCGTGGTCGCGAGCAGCCAGACGGCTGTGAGCGCAACGAGGCGCGGAACGAAGGTGCCCAGGCGTCCCATCAGTTCCCCTTCGGCAGAAAGCTGCGGAGACTCAAGTCCCTGAAGCGGTGAAATAGACAATGGGGCCTTGCGCCGACGCGCTGTCCAGCGTCCTCATGGACGGGGAGGCATCCCCGACGACGGCAAAAACGGCCCCGGGAGCGGCGTTGACCTGGACGCTGTCCGACCAGGTGAAGGCCGTTCCGGCGAAGGACTGGAACCAGGCCTCGTCCTGGGGGTACCCCGAAGACGGGTTCAGCTGCAGGTGCAGATGCGGTCCGGTGGCATGACCGGTCTCCCCGACGAGGCCCACCGGCTGGCCGGGAGCAACGGCGATGCCGGGCACGACCGACGGCTCGAGGTAGGCGAGGTGGCAGTAGGTCCACGAGAGGCCGTCGACCGTCGAGATCGAGAAGCCGATGCCGCAGTTGCCGGCGCCCTCCGGCGAAGCTTCGGTGACGGTGCCGCTCGCGAGTGCGTAGACCTGGGCGCCCGCGGGGGCGGCGATGTCGGCCGCGGGATAGTCGTGGTGGGTGCGCCCGACAGTGACGACACCCGGCCCGCCGCCGACGGGGAAGACGTAACCGTTCGAATAGCTGGGCGAGCCGAGCAGCGTGCCGGAGCCGAATCCCGTCGTCGTCGACTGATCGCGTGCCGCGGTCAGCGCATCCTCGGCCGCCTGTAGTTCGATCTGACCCGCGTTCACCTCGGCCTGTGCCTCCTGGACGCGGTAGTCGACGATCGCTGCGTGCTTCTGCGCATTGAGCCGCTCGGTGAAGGTGGCCGCGCTCTGCAACTTGACGAGCAACTGATCCTCGCGATCCTGTAGGTCCGCGAGCACCGCTCTGGCGTCGATCAGGCGTGCGTTCGCTTCGACGATCGCCTGTTTCGCAGCGTCGAGCTGTTCCTGTGCGTTCTGGAGCGCGACGGAGAACGGCGCTCCGCCGGCGTCGTACTGCTGCGCGAGCTGCAGCACCTGGTCGACGTACCACTGAGCGTGGTTGTAGGAGAAGATCGCGCCCGCGATGTCCGTCGCCCCGCCGGTCGCCGCGAGGTAGCGCGCGGCGGAGTAGATCGCGTCCTCCGCGTTCCACGGATCCGCGACCCCGTCGCCGTTCGCGTCAGTGCCCCAGCGCGCCCAGGTGTCGGGCATGAACTGCATCCAGCCGATCGCGCCGGCGGAGCTCGGTCCCATGTTCTGGCCGAAGTTCGATTCGACCTTGTTGATCGACGCGAGGACCGACCACGGAATGCCGTACGCCTGTCCCGCCGACTGCCAGAGCGTCAGCAGCTGGTCGTAGGCGAGCAACTGAGGCTGCAGCGGCGGCACGAGCAACTGCGGGAAGAGGACGTTCGAAAGGTTCGGCGCGTCGGCGCCCGGAAGCGGTTCGGCCGACGCAGAGGTGGCCGCAGCCAGCGCAATGAGCGCAATCAGCAACAGACGCTTCATCAGTCCCCCAGCGGAGCGAGACGCAACTCGAACGCGGGATCGGGCGCGTCGGGCTCCGGCTCCGGCTGTTCGAGCATGGCCGCAGCGGATGCGTTGTGGTCGAGCCCCGCGGCCTGTGCCTTCTCCGCGTACTCGAGCGCGACCATGAAGTCGTGGCGGCTGCTCGAGGCGTTCGCCGCGACGTCGCGGTCGACGGTCCCGTCCAGCACCTTGTCGATCAGCGCCTTCTGGAAGGTCTGCATCGAGAAGAATTCGCCCTCGGCGATCGCGTCGGTGATCTCCTCCGGCTTGTTCTCACGGATCAGATCCGCGATGCGCGCGTTGGTGATCATGATCTCGACCGCTGCGACCCGGCCGCCGCCGACACGCGGCAGCAGGCGTTGCGAGACGACGCCCTTGAGGACGCCGGCCATGATCGAGCGAATCTGCACCTGCTTGCCCTCGGGGAAGAACTCGATCATGCGCCCGATCGTCTCGGCAGCGTCGACCGTGTGCAGCGTGGAGAAAACGAGGTGACCGGACTCGGCCGCCTGGAGCGCGGTCTGCGCCGTCTCTGCATCGCGCAGCTCGCCGATCAGGATCGTGTCCGGATCCTGGCGCAGCGCGCGCCGGAGCGCCTGGCCGAAGTTCTCGGTGTCGAGGCCGATCTCGCGCTGGTTGACGATCGACTGGTGGTCCGGGTGCAGGATCTCGATCGGGTCCTCGATCGTCACGATGTGCGATTGCCTGTGCCGGTTGATGTAGTCGATCATCGCCGCGAGGGTCGTCGTCTTGCCGGAGCCGGTGGCGCCCGTCACGAGCACGAGCCCGCGGTGCTCCTCGGCGAGCTTGCGGATCCCCTCGGGCAGGCCGAGTTGCTCGAACTGCGGCACGTCCTTCGGAATCACGCGGAGGGCGAAACTGGTCGCGCCCCGTTGCCGGAACGCGTTGACGCGAAAGCGCGGGAGATCCCCCGAGGTGTAGGCGATGTCCAGGTCGCCGCTCTCCTGGTAGAGGTCGTAGCGCTGCGGAGCGACGGCCGTGACCGCGCGCAAATACGAGTCGAGATCGGCCTCGGTGAGCGGCTCGGCGCCTTCGAGCGGCGCG
>JBKJQL010000314.1:0-21332 GCA_046594035.1 Gaiellaceae bacterium | reverse complement strand
GCCGATGACGATGCCGTAGCCGCAGCCGTCGCAGCGGAACTCTCGACGGCCGTCAGGCTGCGGCAGCGGCGGCGTGATCCGCGGGACGTGAATCTTCGGAGCCCACTTCATGCCCTTCAGACACGAACACGGCCGATCGGATTCGAGCATGCCGCCGTGAATCTCGGGCGCGGGCTCCGGGTCTGACCTTGCGCACGACCACCCTGCTCCCTTGAAGGAGGAACGATGGAAGATCTCGACCGCCAAGCTTCCCAGCGCCAGGCGCTCGCCTTCGCGCTGCTCGGAGTCGTCACGCTCGGCTGGATGGCCGGTCTGGTATTCGGCTTCGCACACGCCGGCGGCGCCGGCGGCAGCCTTGTCCGGACAACGCCGGACTGGCTCGCCCCGGCACTCCAGGGCGTGATCGGGCTCGCGATCGCGTCGGTCGCCGTCGTGTTGACGGCGATCACCGTCCGGATCCGGATTCGCGCCCACGTTCTGAGCGAGGCGCTTCCGCGCCTGCTCGACAACTGATCGCTCGAAAGGAGACCACCCACCATGACAACCGCAACGATCTCCCGCGTCGGCCTCGATCTCGCGATCCCGCGCGACGCGGAAGGCTTCGACATGCCGGCAATCGCCCGGCGGATGTGGCTGCCGATGCTCGCAATGGGGCTGATGGCCACAGCGGCCGGCGTCGTCACCGGCATCGTCCAGGCGACCCTCAACCAGCCGCTGCACGTCGCCCAGGTCGCCGCCTGGAACGCGGGCCTGCTCTTCCTTGGAGTCGGCCTGTTGCTCGGCTCGGTCACGTTCCTGCTCGCGACGATCCTCGGCGAGCTCCGAGACGGCGGCACAAGCGTGCAGCAGGCACTCGGTGAGAAGGCCCTGATTCTCAAGCGCCCTCTGAGCGGCAAGCTCTTCCCGCCCGTGATGATGATGGGGTTGATGACGCTGCTCGTCGCGCTGGCAGTGGGCTTCGTGGAGGCGGCGCGTCTCGACACGAACCCTTCCTCGGCTGCCGACATCGCCTCCTGGGTCGGGCCGCTCCGCTTCGCAGGTGTCGCGCTTCTCTTCACCGGCGTTTCGCTCGCCCTCGCCACGATCGTTCGCGCGCTCCGTTTTCAGGCCAGCCGCATCCGGCAAATCGCCGACGAGCGCGCCGCGTAGCCGACTCGCACCCGCGTCACATCGACGGCCGCCTCCGCCGAGGCGGCCGTCACTCGTTGTCGGGTGCGCGCAGTGCGGATCGCGTCGGCCTCAGAAGCCCTGCGCGCGGCGACGTCGCTTGAACATCAGCCGCCGAAGTGTTCCTCGACCCGGCGCCGAATCGCCATCCGCCCTCGGTGGAGTCGGCTCTTGAAGTTTCGCAGGTCGAGCTCGAGAACCGCGGCGGCCTCCTCGTTGCTCAGTCCCTCGATGTCTCGCAGCACCACGGCCTCGCGATAGGAGGCGGGCAGTTCGGCGACGCACTGCTCGATGAAGCTTTCGAGCTCCGCCGACTCCGCGAGCGAGGCCGGCCCTTCGGCAAGGTCCGGCAGTTCGAGCATCACGTCGTCGATCGGAAGCGCGCGCCGGTGTGAGTCGTACGCTTGCCGGCGTCTCGCCTCGTTGATCGCGATGCGGTAGATCCACGTCGAGAACAACGCCTCACCGCGGAAGCGCTCGATCCCGCGCCAGGCCTTGAGGAACGTCTCCTGGAGTACCTCCTCCGCGTCCGGCGCCGAGCCGAGCACCCGGCGGAGCATGCGTTGCAGTTGCGGCCCGTGGGTCACGATCAGCTGCTCAAAGGCGGCCGGATCGCGGTCACGAGCTCGCGCCACGAGGCGCATCTCGTCGGGGGCCGGCACGGAAAGAGGAGGGGCGTCTGTCATCGCCGCGATGCCCACTTGGATGCGAACTGCAGTGGGTGCGATTCTCGGCACGTGAATCCCGCGCGAACGGCAAGGGTCAGATGCGTCAGTAACGTCTTTGCCGAAAGGCACTTCATCTTGACCTGGGAGAGCGAATGATCAAACGAATCCTGGCCCGGTTGATGGGAGCGGACCCGCGCGAGTGCGAGCACGTCCGCGCCGAGTTCTCCGATTACGTCGACGGCGAGCTCGAGCCGTCGGAGGTCGCGCGGCTGGAGGCGCACGTCGGCATCTGCCCGCGTTGCCGGCAGGCTCTGACCAACCTGCGCGTCACACTCGGCGGGCTCGGCCGGCTCAGCCAGAACGAGGCCGACCTGGCCGCCGCTGAGCGCGCCCGAAAGGCGTTTCGGGCCGACGTCGATTGAACCGAAGGCTCTCGTCGCTTGCGGTTCGCCTGTTCTGCGCCGGCTGCAAACAGACAGCTCACCGGCAGACCGCGGCCATTACGCGGGGATGATCGACCCGGTGCAGCTCGTCGTAGTCGCTCAAGCGCAAGCGAGGCACTCCAGTTCACTCCAGGTCGGCGGCGCCGCGGCCGACCTGTCACGTTTCGCCATCACGTACGACAGGGCGCCGACAATCGATCACGGAGGGACGCATGCCGCTCAACGACTTCCAGCAGGAGCTCTGCACGACCAGCACGTGGGATTTCAGTGAGCTCCGTGCGCTCTTCGTCAACTGCACGTTGAAACCGTCGCCCGGCGTCTCGAACACGCAGGGGCTGATGGACATCTCCGTCGCGATCATGGAAGCGAACGGCGTGAGCGTCGACCAGATCCGTGCCGTCGACCACGAGCTCGCCCCCGGGGTCTATCCCGACATGACTGAGCACGGGGCCGCACGGGACGACTGGCCGTCGGTCTACGAGCGCGTCACGGCGGCGGACATCCTCGTACTCGGCACGCCGATCTGGCTGGGCGAGAAGTCCTCGGTGTGCACTCGCGTGATCGAGCGGCTCTACGGCAACTCGAGCGAGCTGAACGAGCACGGTCAATACGCGTACTACGGCACGGTCGGCGGCTGTCTCGTGACCGGGAACGAGGACGGCGTCAAGCACTGCGCCATGAATGTCCTCTACTCGCTCCAGCACCTCGGCTACGTGATCCCACCGCAAGCGGACGCCGGCTGGATCGGCGAGGCGGGTCCCGGCCCGTCCTATCTCGACGAGGGCTCAGGCGGCCCAGAGAACGACTTCACGAACCGGAACACGACGTTCATGACCTGGAATCTGCTCCACACTGCTCGCTTGCTGAAAGATGCCGGTGGTTTCCCAGCGCACGGAAACCAGCGCTCCTCGTGGGACGCGGGTTGCCGGTTCGACTTCCCGAACCCCGAGTACCGGTAGCGCCTTCATCGCCGCGGATCTGATCGTGCTCGGCCGGCGATGACCGATCACGTCCAAGGAGTTCCGAGCAAGCCTCGGCTCTCTAGGCTCCGCGGATGCTCAAGCTGCTGCTGTTCGTCCTTCCGCTCGGCTTAGACACTTTCGCCGTCTCTGCGGCGCTCGGCCTTCGTGGGCTGCCGAAGCGTGAGCGGCTCAAGGCGGCGTTGTTGATGTCGTCGTTCGAGATGGTGATGCCGATCGTCGGATTGCTACTCGGGCATGGTCTCGGGAGAGCGATCGGCGGCGTCGCCGATTATATCGCTGCGGCAGCGCTGCTGGCGCTCGGAGTCTGGATTCTTGTGGCAGACGAGGAGGGCGAAGGTGAGAAGGTCGGCGCGCTGTCTAGTCGTGGTGGGCTGGCGCTTCTCGGGCTTGGGATCAGCATCAGTCTCGACGAACTCGCGATGGGCTTCACGATCGGTCTGCTTCATCTGTCGATCGTCCTCGCGGTCGTGCTGATCGGTATCCAGGCGTTCGCGGTCGCTCAATTGGGGCTTTGGCTTGGAGCGCGGCTCGGTGACGCGGCGCGTGAGTGGGCGGAGCGGCTGGCCGGCCTCGCGCTCGTTGGCCTCGGCGTGATGATCCTCGTCGAGCAGCTGCTCGCATAGTCCTGGGCGCCGGGAAGTCGCCGGTGTAGGCGCTGCGCCCGAATCGTGAGGAGGGAAGGCAGGCCCTTGACTTCCGTAACTTCAAAAGATAGTTTGATATTGTGAGTGACCGTGTTGCCAAGACGGCCTTGTTCGATGCCTTCGCGTCGGTGGCGGCCGCGCTCGGGAGTGGGCGGCGAGCCGAGATCGTGGACGTCCTCGCCCAGGGTGAGCGCTCGGTAGAGGAGCTCGCGAACGAGGTCGGGCAGAGCCTCGCGAGCACCTCCCATCATCTGCGGTTGCTCGCGAAGGCGGGTCTGGCGCGCTCGCGCCGCGACGGCCATCGCGTCGTCTACCGGCTGGCGAGCGAGCGAGTGGGCGAGCTGTGGGCCGCGGTCCGCGACGTGGCAGTCGTGCACGTCGCCGAAGTGAACGTGCTCGCCGAGGAGTACCTAGGCGAGCGCGGCGGCGTCGAGCAGGTCTCCGCTCCGGAACTGGAGGCCAGGCTCGCTCGCGGCAACGTCGTGCTGCTCGACGTACGGCCCGTAGCCGAGTATCGCGCCGGGCACATCACCGGCGCCGTCTCGGCTCCGCTCTCGACGCTGGCGGCGATCGAGCCGACGCTACCGCGGCGCCGAGAGGTAATCGCCTACTGCCGCGGCCCCTACTGCGTCTATGCAGATGACGCCGTGCGCCTACTCCGTTTACGCGGCTTGAAAGCGCGGCGCCTGGACGTGGGGTTCCCAGAGTGGCGGCGCGCGGATCGGCCGATCGAAATGGCGAGCTGAACGAGGAGACTGGATGCTGCTTCGGCCATTTCTGAACGACTCCAGTTCCTGCGCGAGCTACCTGTTCGGATGCGGCACGCACGCCAAGCTGGCGGTCGTCGATCCGCACGCCGATCTCGTCGAGGAGTACATCGAGCTGGCGGCCAGGCTTGGTGCGCCGATCGTGGCCGTGTTCGAGACGCACGTGCAGGCCGACCACGTCTCCGGCCTACCTGCGCTGGTCGAGCGCACCGGCGCGGCCGCCTACCTGCCGGCCGGCTCGGGTGTCGAGTTCGACCATGTGGCACTCGCGGACGGCGAGCTGGTCGAGCTCGGGAACACGCTCGTGACCGCGATCGCGACACCCGGTCACGCGCCCGCCCACCACGCGTATACGGTCGCCGACCGGCGACGGGGGACCGGGGAGCCGTGGCTGGTGTTCAGCGGCGACTCGCTCTTGATCGGCGACGTCGGCCGGCCCGACCTGCACGTCGCCGGCGACGCGCACGGGCAGGCACGCCTGCTGCACGCGAGCCTGCGCCGGCTGCTCGAGCTGCCCGACCATGTCGTCCTCTACCCGAGCCACTATGGCGGCTCGGTCTGCGGCCGCGGCCTCTCCGGCAACCCGGTCTCATCGATCGGTTTCGAGCGCGCCTACAACCCGCTGCTTTCGGTAACCGATGCGGACGCTTTCGCGGACGCGCTGGTCGCCGACATGCCGTCACGACCTGCAGAGCAGGAACAGATCGTCGCCGCCAATCGCTCCGGCACAGTGAGCCTCCCGGCGTGAGTGCGCCGGTTCGGCTCGGCTTGCGCGTCAATGCCGGCCAGTTCGCGCTCCTGGTGGGCCTGAACGCGCTCGTCGGTGGCATGGTCGGCCTGGAGCGCAGCGTGCTGCCGCTGGTCGGCAAACAGGACTTCGGTCTCAGTTCGACCTCGGCGATCCTCGCCTTCGTTGTCGCCTTCGGCGCCGCCAAGGCGCTCACCAACCTTGCTGCCGGCGGGCTGGCCGAGCGGATCGGACGCAAGCGGCTGCTCGTGCTCGGTTGGCTGGTGGCGCTACCCGTACCGCTGCTGATCGGGCTGGCGCCTTCCTGGTGGTTCATCGTCGCTGCCAACCTGCTGCTCGGCGTCAACCAGGGGCTCGCCTGGTCGATGACCGTGGTGATGAAGATCGACCTGGCCGGCCCACGCCGACGCGGGCTCGCGCTCGGCCTCAACGAGGCGGCCGGCTACCTCGGCGTCGCTGCGACCGCGTTCATCACCGGCCTGCTCGCCGTCAACTACGCGCCGCGCACGGTGGTCTGGGTCGGTGCAGCGTTGATCGCTGCGGTTGGTTTGCTGGTCAGCGTGCTCGCGGTGCGCGACACGAGTTCGCACGTCGCGCTCGAGCAGCAAGCACACGGAGACGAGCCGTCCGCGCACGCGGGACTCCGTCGCGCCTTCGCACACGCGAGCCTGCGCGACCCGATTCTCCGGGTGTGCAGCCAGGCCGGGCTGGTCAACAACCTGAACGACGCACTCGTCTGGGGCCTGGCACCGCTCTACCTCGCCGCCCACGGCGCCAGCGTGCGCGAGATCGCCGTCGTCGCGGCCGCCTACCCGGTTGTCTGGGGCGCCGGCCAGCTCGCCACGGGATTGCTCTCCGACCGAACGGGCCGAAAGCCGCTCATCGCCGGCGGCATGTTCGTTCAGGCGGCGGCGCTCGGCCTGCTCGTCGCCGGCAACGGCACCTTCAAGCCCTCACTTGCAGCCGCTGCGTTCCTCGGCGTCGGCACGGCGATGGTCTACCCGACCCTCATCGCCGCGGTGTCCGACGCCAGCCAGCCGCGTGACCGCGCCCGCGTCGTCGGCGTCTACCGCTTCTGGCGCGACTTCGGCTTCGTCCTCGGCGCCCTGATCGCCGGTGTCGGCGCCGACGCCGCGTCGTCGCAGACGGCGATCCTGATCGTTGCCGCGCTCACCGGCATCAGCGGCCTCCTCGTAGCGGCCACCTCGTGGCAGCCGCGACCCGCGCTCCGACCGGCCCCTGCTCCCTAAGAGATAAGGAGACGTGCTGTGAAGACTCTGACGTGCATTCCGATTGAGGAGGCGTGATGGCCGTTGACGTTGACGTCGATGTCGAGCTACTGAAGAGCGAGATCAAGAAGACCTACGCCTCCGTTTCCGGGGACCCGGGTCACGACTTCATCTTCCCGACCGGACGAGCCTGGGCGGAAGACCTTCAGTACCCGGCCGAGCTGGCGCGCGTCCCGGAGGCCGCCGCCGAGTCGTTCGCCGGGGTTGCCAACCCGTGGCAGCTCGGCCGGCTCACGCCGGGCGAGCGGGTGCTCGACCTGGGCTCGGGCGCGGGCACCGATTCGCTGATCGCTGCCCAGATGGTCGGCGAGCACGGCCAGGTGACCGGGATCGACATGACGCTCGAGATGCTGGCGAAGGCGCGCGCCGCGGCGACCGAGCTGGGAGTAGCGAACGTCGAGTTCGTCGAAAGCGAGGCGGAGCGGCTGCCGTTTCCGGACGAAAGCTTCGACGTCGTGATCTCGAACGGGGTCATCGACCTGATCCCCGACAAGGACGCCGTCTTCGCCGAGCTCGTCCGCGTGCTCGCTCCGGGTGGGCGACTCCAGATCGCCGACGTGACGATCCAGAACCCGGTCAGTGCGGAAGGGCGACGCAACATTGATCTCTGGACCGGCTGAATTGCCGGGGCGCTGCTGGAAGCAGCGTACGCCAAGCTCCTGGAGCGTCATGGATTCGAGCGGATCGAGACCGGTCAGCTGGTCGATACCTACGCCCGCTCCAAGTTCGAAGACACCCGCCGCAAGGCACAGAAGTTCGGTGCCCGCGGCACCACCATCAAGGCCTACAAGCCGGAAGGGAGCAGATGATGAAAGCGATCGAGTGTCCCTGCGGACACCATCTCGAAGGAGCCGACGACGAGGAGCTCTTCCGGCTCGCGCGTGAGCACGTCGACCGCGACCACCCCGAGCTGGCGCGCACCGACGAGGAGATCCTCGAGCGCGTTGCCGCGGACGCCTACGACCTCGAGCCGGCGCGATGAGCGGCGGCGGCAAGGTCGTGATCAACCTCGCTACCGGGCTCGAAGACCCGGAGCGGGTCACCATCGCCTTCCTGGTCGGCGGCGCCGCGCTCGAGCAGGGCAAGCAGGTGGCGATGTTCGTGACCAAGGACGCGGTGCGGCTCGGGCTGCCCGGCCACGCCGAGGGCGTTGCCTGCGACGGCTGCCCGCCGCTGGAGCGCCTGTTCCAGCAGTTCAGCGAGGGCGGCGGCGAGCTACTTGTCTGCCCGATCTGCTTCAACTCCCGCAAGCTCGACGAAGCAAGCCTCGTGTCGAACGCACGCTTGGCCGGGGCGACACCACTCTGGGAATGGATCGGCGAGGGGGCCACCGTGGTTAGTTACTAGGTTCACTCGGGCTTGCTTGGCCCGGAATGACCTAACATCGCCGCGCTGCGCCGACTGGGCGACTTTCGTGACCGCCGCGTGCTTGAGCTCGGCTGCGGCGACGGTCGGCTCACGCTCGGCATCGCTCAGGACGCGGCGCACGTGCTCGCGTTCGATCCGGACGCCGAAGCGGTCGAGCAGGCACGCCGCGCGCTTCCGGCAGAGCTAGCCGATCGCGTCGCGTACCGGATCGCCTCGGGGAAGGAGATCGAAATCGAACCGCACTCATTCGATCTCGTCCTCTTTTCCTGGTCACTCTGATGAGTGGCTCCGGAGGACGTCGTGCACGTCCTGCGCAACATGGTCGAGCAAGTCAAGCCCGGAGGGCTCGTGTTCGACCTGCAGGTGATCCGGCCCAATCCCACCGTTGAGATCGGCGGACGGGTTGTCTGCGAGATCGACGGCGGGCCGCTCTTCCATGGGGCCGCCGCCACCGCGGCCATTGACGCACTCACTCGCGCCGGACGGCTGGTCGAGCAGGCGATCGACGACCACGAGGTGCGCAAGCACTACGACAACGGAGCCCAGCTCGTCGACGACTTCGCCGACAAGAAACGCCGCCTACCTGACGGCGCCGTGCCCGGTCTGCTCGCGCTCGCGCAGTCCTGCGTCGTGCGTGAACGTTGCCGCCTCCGGCGGCTGCTCGTGCGCTGACCTGGCAGGTCCCCAGCCCGGCCGGATTGATGGCGCCGGCGAGGAGGACGATATCGAGGCACAGTCGCCTCATTCGGGGAGCGTGCGTCGCCGGGTTTCGTCGGCACGAATGCCGAAAGCTTCTTGATCGAACCTTGATCGTCGCCCTCCTGCGCCTTGATCGGCCTCCCCTACCGTCCAGGCATCAAGAGAAAAGGAGCACGTCATGATGAATTGGTCAGGTGGAATGGGTGCGGCAGGGTGGGTGTTGATGTCCGTCTTCTGGGTCGTCTTGATCGCAGCGATCGTGTGGGCGATGGCGGCGCTGTTTGGCCGCAACGACCGCCCAAGCGGCGTGACGATTGCCGAGCGCCCGGAGGAGATTCTTGACCGCCGCCTGGCAAGTGGCGAGATCGACCATGACTCCTACGACGCACTGCGTGCGAAGCTGCAGGCCGCCCACGCTCGAAGGGTGTGAGGGCGATGCGCAGCACAGCTCTTCCCGTCATTGTTCTTGTCGTCGCGCTTGCCGGGCTCGCCGGCTCGGGCGCGTGGGCACTGAACCGTGAGAACACGAACGGCATCGGCGGCATGCACAACAGGTCGTCGAGCTGGATGATGAGCTATCGCAGTGGCGATGCTCAGCCGGTGCGGACGATCGCCGACGCGCGGCAGCGCGCTCAGGCGTTCGCCGACCGTCTCGACCTGAAGGTCGCCGAGGTGTTGCAGTTCAGCAACAACTTCTACGCGCGCCTCGACGACAAGTCAGGCAAGCCGGCGACTGAGGTGCTCGTGGACCCGGCAACCGGCAACACATCGCTCGAGTACGGGCCGGCGATGATGTGGAATACACGCTACGGGATGATGAACGGACGCTCCGGCACCGGCATGATGTCTGGCGGCGGGATGGTGAACGCCGGCGGGATGATGGGCGGCGGCGGGACCACGAACGAGACGACTGGTGGACTGATGAACGGCGGCGGGATGATGGGCTCGGGCGATGGCCCGAACTGGACGCCCCCGTCCGGTTCCGTTACCGGCCCGGTCTCTGCGGAGCGGGCGATTGCGCTCGCTGATCGCTGGCTCGCGCGGCGCGACGCGTCGCTGAGCGTCCCTGACGCGGACGCCTTCCCCGGGTACTACTCGATGGAGGTCGAGCGAAACGGCAAGATCGTCGGAATGCTCTCCGTGAATGCATCCTCGGGCGTCATCTGGAACCACTGGTGGCACGGCAGCTTCGTCGCGATCGCAAAGTGAGCGGCGAGACGTCGACAGCGGGGGCGGAAGCGGCCCGCCCCCGTGTGCTCGTAGTTGACGATGAGGCGCCGTTGGCAGACCTCGTTGCCTTGTATCTGCGGCGAGAAGGCTTCGAGGTGACGATTGCGGGAGACGGTGAGCGTGCGGTCGAGTTGGCGCGCGAGCTCAAGCCGTCTGTGATCGTGCTCGATCTGATGCTGCCGCTGATCGATGGGGTCGAGGCCTGCCGGCGCATTCGCGGCTTCAGCGACGCCTACATCGTGATGCTCACCGCTCGCGCCGAGGAGGCCGACAAGCTCGTTGGGCTCTCGACCGGCGCCGACGACTACATGACGAAGCCGTTCTCACCGCCGGAGCTCGTGGCGCGCGTGCGTGCGATGCTGCGGCGGCCACGGGCGGGCAACACCTCGACGGGCAGACGTGCGATTGGTGCGCTCGAGATCGATCCCCGAGCGCGCGAGGTCACAGTCGCCGGTGAGCCGGTCGAGCTGACGAAACTCGAGTTCGACCTACTCGACGTCCTCTCCGGAGAGCAGGGCGTCGTCTTCAGCCGGCGCCGGTTACTCGAGCGCGTATGGGGGCCGGACTGGTTCGGCGACGACCACGTTGTCGACGTGCATCTGGCGAACCTCCGGCGGAAGCTTGGCGACGACGCAGCCACGCCCCGCTACATTCGCACCGTACGCGGTGTCGGGTATCGAATCGGCACGGGATGAGGCCGCTCCGTTTGCGTCGCAGCCTCGGCGGCAAGATTCTTGCGGCGCAGCTTCTCGTGATTCTCGCGGGCAGCGCGACACTCGTCGCGGTCGCGCTCGAGATCGCGCCGGCGATCTTCCATCACCACGTCCGCGAAGCGCTCGGTGTGGTTCCCGACTCGGTGATGCGCCATCTCGACTCCGCCTTCGGCGACGCGCTACTGATCTCGCTCGCTGCTGCGGTCGGCGCTGCCGGGGCAACTGCTGCCGGAATCAGCTGGCTGCTCACGACCCGGATCGTGCGTCCGATCAGGACACTTGCCGCCGCCTCGCGCCGCGTCGCGCAAGGCTCGTACAGCGAGCGGGTCACTGTCGCCAGCCCTGACGAGCTGGGAGTTCTCGCCGGCGTGTTCAACGAAATGGCAGAGGCGCTCGAGTCGACGGAGCGGCGCCGGCACGAGCTCTTGAGTGACGTCGCGCATGAGCTTCGGACGCCGGTCGCGACGCTGAACGGATACGTCGAGGGACTGCGCGACGGCGTCGTCGAGCCCGACGACGGCACCTGGCAGATCCTCCATGCGGAGACGACGCGCCTCGGCCGGCTCGTCGAAGACCTCCGCAAGGTATCGCGGGCTGAGGAGCGCCAGCTCGACCTGCGCCCGATGAAAACGGATTCCCGTCAGCTCCTCCGAGAAGCCGCCGCCGCCGCCGCCGGCATGTATGGCCAAAAGGGCATCGAACTTCACGTCGAGGACGGAGCTCGGCTCCCGCCCGTCGAGGTCGACCGCGACCGTCTCGCTGAGGTGCTCGCGAACCTGCTGTCGAACGCACTGCACCACACGCCGGCAGGAGGGCGCGTCACTCTCGCCGCGGCTCGCGCCGGACCGGACTCTGTCGAACTCGCGGTCGCAGACAGTGGTGAGGGAATCTCGGCGGAGGCGCTCGCCCGCGTTTTCGAGCGCTTCTACCGCGCCGACGACGCCCGCAGCCGCGACGTGGGCGGCAGCGGCATCGGCCTCACGATCGCGCGGGCGATCGCCGAGGCCCATGGTGGGTCGCTACGAGCGGAGAGCGATGGCATGGGGCGAGGCGCCCGATTTGTCATGACGGTGCCGATCGCCTAGCGACCGGCACTAGTCCTCGACTAGACGAGTTGCAGTTGCGCGTTCGACGACCGCTGCCAGGCGGCATGGTCGGGTCAGATGCTGCGCGGCCTAGAGATAGCCGAGCGGATCGACCGGGGTTCCGTTTACTCGCACCTCGAAATGAAGGTGTGGCCCAGTGCTGAAGCCCGTGCTTCCTACATAGCCGATGACCTGACCCTGGCTTACGGTCTGTCCAATGGTTACGGCGATTGACGACTGGTGGGCGTAGGCCGTTGCGATCGAGTTCCCGTTGTCGAGAACAACGAGGTTCCCATAACCACCGTTGTAGCTCGCGACAAGAACGGTTCCCGCAGCAGCAGCGTGAATTGGCGTCCCCGTACTGGCGCCGACGTCGATTCCAGGATGCAAGCTTCCCCAGCGCATGCCATAAGGGCTGGTGATCGGCCCGCTGACCGGCCAGACGAGTCCGGCCGAGGAAGGCGGAGGGGTGGGCGTGCCACTCGGCGTTGCCGCGGGTGTTGCCGCGGGTGTTGCCTGTGCTGCTGCGATTTGGGCCTGAATCTGCGCGCTTGCGGCCGAGAGACTGCTCGCCTCCTGCTGCCACTCGCGGACAGTCTCCTGCGTGGCCGCGAGCGAGTGTTGCTTGGTGTCGCGGGCGCCGACGAGTGACCCCTTGGCGCTCAAGAGATCCGCACGGGCTTGGGCCTCCTGTGCGGCCCGGTAGGCGACGATGCGCCTCTCCGCGAGGACGCGATCACGCAGATGGCGCGTTCTCACGCGCTCGAACTGAAGACTCACACGTGCGGCGGTGACTTGCTTCACGATCTGCTTGTCCTGATCGGCGATCGCGGCGAAGTAGCTCGATCGATCAAGAGCGTCTTGAATCGAGCGTGCACCGAGGAGGACTTCGACGGTCGAAGGATCGCCCGACTCGTAGATGTCGACCAGGCGGTGCTGAAGACGCGATTGCGCGAGTCGTTGTTGCGCCTTCAGGGCGGTGAGCTGCTGGCTTTGCAGTTGGAAGAGCCTCTGGGTCTGCTGCAAGCGCTGCTCGCGGAGTGCAAGCTCGCTCTGGAGCGTGGCGAGCTTGCTGGAGACGTCACCGACACGCGCTTCGAGGGTGCGGATCCGGCTCGTCGTCGAGGTGATTTGGGACTGAAGGGCATCAGCGCGCGCGCGTGCCGCGTTGATCCGCTGTTGGACACTGCCAAGCCGAGCGTCGATCGACACCTTCTTGTTGCCAAGATCAGCCGACGCTCCTGAAGCAGCGACCAAAAAGGCGAGCGCGAGTGTCAGGATCCAGAAGCGGCGCACCCGTCTGCGTTCGCCGCTCACGCGGGTCTCCCTACGCAAGTGCAGCGCTCTGGGCTCGCGGAGTGTGGGCATCTCGTGCATCGAGTTCGCTGCTTCGTGTCGGCTGGACAACGCGTCGGGTAAACGGGAGCGGGGGAGAAGCTACGGCGTGGACATGCCCGTACCGGTCATGTCCATCCCGTTCATGTTGTCGCCGCTCGATGGTTTGGTCTGAGTTGGACTCTTCGCTGTGGCCGTCTGCATCAACGGGCTGCCGGTGGTGTTGACGACCATCAACAGGCCGCCCGGCGACTCGCCATTGTTCGTTAGGTGGTGGCCGATGTGGCAGTGGAGAACCCAATTGCCGGCCGGTGGTGCGGTGAAGGCGATGTCGTAGCGTTCGCCGGGGGCGACATCGATCACATCGGCTAGGTAGGGCGAGACGAGGGTGTGGCCGTCTTTGGCGATCACGCTGAACGCCGTCCCGTGCAGGTGCATTGGGTGGATGAACTGTCCGGCGCCGACCAGGCGCAAGAGGACACGCTGGCCGGGCTTGACGTTGACGGGCTCGGTCGCCGGGAAACTTTTGCCGTTGATCGTGAAGTAGTTCGGCAGTACGCCTTCCATGTCCATCGGAGGGCGCGTCGCGCCGGTGTTGGGGTCGAGGTTCCATTCGGCGAGCATCAGTGTCCGGGCGACGGCGTAGCTGGTGGCGTTCGGTGGGACGATCACGAACGGCGCTGACAATCCGAGGCCGACTTGGCGGTCTTCGTCGGAGTGGGAGTGGTAGAAGAAGGTGCCGCCCTGGCCGCCGCCGGCGGGGATGGCACGGAAGGAGTAGGTGAACGTCTTGCCGACGGCGATCGCCTTTTGTGTCACGCCGGGGACGCCGTCCATCGCGTTCGGGACGGCGATCCCGTGCCAATGAACGGTCGTCGGCTCGGGCAAGTCGTTCTTGACCACGACACGTACCTTCTGACCGTAAGGGACGCGGATCTCGGGACCGGGAACGGTGCCGTTATAGGTCCAGGCGGTGACCCGTGTACCCGAGAGAATCTCCCATTTCACCGGCTTCGCTGTCAGGCGGAAGACCCAGGTATCGCCGACGACGCTGTGCGCAAGGGACTGGCCCCCACGGGCGGCGGCCGCGTCCTTCACGCCCTTGCTCGGCGCCGGGGCCATGTGATCACTCATCCCCGTCGACCCCATCGAGCCTGACCCCATCGAGCCTGAGGTCGAACCCATCATCGAGCTCAGCTCTTTGCTGCTCATGTTGTGATCGCCGGAACGGGCGACGGCGACGATCGCCAACGGCAAAGCGGCCGCCGCGACGAGGAGGGCTACGGCTGCGATCCAGAAGTTGCTGTTACGGGGTGTCATGTCAGTCCTCCAGTGGTGGTCGCCGTCGAGGGTAGGTCCTCGCCGTGAAGGACTCGTGAAGCGCACGAGGTTTTCAGCGCAAGCTCCGAGCCGGTGCGGCAGCGAAGACGAGCTGCATGAACGGCAGCAGGGGGCCGTCCTCGCGAACGCGAAGGCGTCTTCGTCGGCGCCGTCCTGATCGCCGTCAGCTTCTACCTCGCGCCTTCTTTCATTCAGTTCGCTTCACGAGATCGATGGACGCAGTTCGCAGCTTCTCCACACCTGCGGACGAGACTCGGCCTATGCAAACCCGTCCCATCAGACCGGCTTCCTCGTCGCTCTTCCTCGATGGCGACGGCGCGCTCCTTGCCCTCGGCTCGGTTTGCAGCACGCTCCTCGTCGCCGCCGTAGCGACTGCGGTTGTCAGCGTCGGCTGGGCGGCAGTCGTCGTTCTCGGCTGGCTGGCGCTCGTGGCCGTCGGCTGCCTCGTGGCCTGCGCCGGCCGCGTCGGGAGCAGGCGATGAACGACTCGCCGCCAATGTGCCGGCTGCAGGACCTCGCGAACCGCGTCGAGGCCTGTCCCGGAAGTGCCTGCCCGTTCTGGGAGGAAGGAGGGGCAGTGCTGGTCGGCGGCTGCGTCCTCGCGCGCCTGCCGCTGGAGCTTCAGAGCAAGCCCGACCTCGTCCAGTACTTGCTCGAGCTCCGTCTCGGACTCGATCGCGAACGAGGCACGAGTGAGCGCGAAAACTGGGATCTCTTCTACCGGCTACGCGCGCGAGTTGAAGACTGACCTCCCGCGCGTTGGTTGCCGACTCAGTCAGTAGAAACCCCGGAACATCGCGGCTGTCGGCGGGAAATTCACCGGCTCTTCAAAGCGATGCGCGACCGTTAGAGCCATGGATGAAGAGCGCCTGATTCTGGTGACGACCGACGGCTGCCATTTCTGCGAGCGCGCGCACGAGCTGTTGGCCGAGATCGGCATCGACGCGTGTGAGGTCTCTGTCGACTCCGTCGAGGCCTCCGAACTGTCCGCGTCTGGGATTCCGCTCGCGTTCCTGCCGGTCCTGACCGATGGGGAGCGCGTCGTCGCCTACGGTCGCTTCTCCGAGAAGCGCCTGAGGAAGGAACTCGGGTTGTGAGCATCCTCCTCGCCGGTTCACTGGCGGCGGCCTTCGCTGCCGGCCTGGTCGCCTTCTTCGCCCCCTGCTGCGCCGGTGTGATGATGCCCGCCTATCTGGCGGCAATCGGCGGCGGGCGGCGAATGCGCGTCGCACGTTTGACGGCCGTCTACGTTGCGGGCGTCTCGCTGGTCGTGCTGCCGATCACGCTCGGCGCCGCGGCGCTCGCCTCCTACGTCTCCAAGTGGCATCCGCAGTTGTTCACGCTCGGCGGTCTGATGATGATCGGTGTCGCGGTCGCGCTCTGGCGCGGGACGATGCTGCCGATCAACGTGCCGCAGCCGAAACTGACCGGCTCGACGCTGTCGGTCTTTGGGCTCGGCGTCTTCTCCGGCGCCGCGACCGCCTGCTGCGCACCTGTGCTTGCCGGCGCGATTGCCCTCTCGGCGACGAGCGGCACGATCGCGGGCGGCCTTTTGCTGGGCATCGCCTACGTCGCTGGGATGATGGCGCCGCTGATCCCGCTCGCCTTGATCTACGGGAAGGCGAAGAACAGGGTGCGCGACCCGCAGGTGACGCTTCGGCTGGGGCTGCGGGCGAAGCGCATTGGCCTCGTCCGTCTCGTCGGCGTCGTCCTCTTCGCCGGCTTTGGTTCCCTCTTCATCGTCCTCGCGCTGACCGGCAACTCGAACACGGCGCCGGGGTTCCAGAAGGTGATGGGCTCATGGACGCGCGAGGTCGCTGTCTACGTCGACGGTGTTCCCAATTTCCTCTCGCTGCCGATCCTGCTCGCGCTGGTCGGCGGCTTCCTGTTTGCAGTCCTTCGGAAGGGAGGTGAAACACATGAACGGCAAGAAAGCGAAGGCGATTCGGCGGGCGACTCCGCCGCCCACGCCTAAGAACGTGGAGCTTGGCGCACGTTTCTGGAGCTCCTGGAAGGGTGGCGGCGCCGGCCTCGCCGTCCTCGTTGTCATCTCGCTGAGCTTCGTGCTCCCGGGCGTCCTCGACAAGAAGACGGCCTCACCGGCAGGAGCCCACGCGATGGCGTCGGGGGTCGCTCAAGGGGACGGGATGCCGGCCGGCTCGGCGGTGCCTTCCTTCTCGGCGAACGACCTGGTGACGAGGAAGCCGATCAACTCGAGGTCGGTCTACGGCCATAAGACGCTCCTCTTCTTCTCGGAGGGCGTGATGTGCCAGGCCTGCTTCCAGCAGATCCAGGGTCTACAGAAGGTCGGCCTCGAGCTGAAGCAGCGCGGCATCCAGCTCATCTCGGTGACACCCGATTCGGCAGGCGATCTCCGTCAGGCGGTCGCCCAGTATGGAATCACGACGCCGATGGTCTCCGACTCCGACCGCAGCATGTCCGAGGCATTCAACACGCTCGGGCAAGGGATGCATGCCAACACGCCGGGGCACGCGTTCGCCCTGATCTACCACGGCAAGGTGCTCTGGTACCGCGACTACTGGCGGGCGCCCGACCGGACGATGTTCGTGCAGCCGGGCAAGCTGCTCGCAGACATCCCGACGACCTAAAAAGGTTCAGGTGCCGGGCGCAGTCGCGCCCGGCACCAGCAGAGAGGGCGAGTGAGTCTGCTGCTTTCTACCGACAAGGATCGGGGCATGCCCGGAGGCTAAATTCATCGGCTCTACACATCCTTGGGAGATCTTCGTGTCACCCAAAATGGATAACCAGCCCAACAAGAAGATCGTCGTCATAGACGACGACGCATCCGTTCAGGAGGTGACCCGCGCCTACCTGGAGCGCGACGGCTATCTCGTTTATGTCGCAGGTACCGCGGCCGAGGGGCTGGCGATCGCCGAGCGGGTCAAGCCGGGCTTGATCGTTCTTGACCTGATGCTGCCCGACCGCTCCGGCGAGGACGTCTGCCGCGAGTTGCGGGAGCGCTCCGACGTGCCGATCTTGATGCTGACGGCGAAGGCGTCGGAGGACGAGCGCGTCTCCGGCCTCGCGCTTGGCGCCGACGACTACCTGACGAAGCCCTTCTCGCCCCGCGAACTTGTCGCGCGTGTGCGCGCGATCTTGCGGCGGGCCCAGAGCACGGCGACACCGCTCGTCGCTCTCCTGTCTTTCGATGACACCGCCCTGGAGATCGACACCGTCCAGCATGAAGTGCGCCGCGACGGCGAAGCGGTCGAGTTGACGCCGAACGAGTACAAGCTGCTGCAAACCCTGGCGCGTTATCCGGGCCGGGTCTACTCGCGCTTCGAGCTGATCAGTCACGTCCAAGGTTATGAGTACGAGGGCTATGAGCGCACGATCGACGCCCACGTCAAGAACCTACGCAAGAAGATCGAGCCCGACCCGAAGCACCCGCGCTATGTCGAGACGGTCTTCGGGGTCGGCTATCGGTTGAAGAAGCGGTGAGGCGACTCGGGCTTCGTGGACGCGTCGCTCTTGCGGTCGTCGGTGCCGCGGTGTTGGCGGTCGCGTTAGCGACGCTGCTCGGCAACCTTGGGCTCGAGTCGCGGCTGAACGACGCCGCGCACTTGCGCCTCGATAGCTCCGCGCATCACGTCGCCAAAGTTGTCGCGGCGGTCTACGTCGACGAGGGCGGGTTCACCCCGAGGGCACGGCAAGCACTGGCGCATCTCGCCGCCCTCGATGGGCTCAGACTCTTGATCCGCAAGCCGGACGGGGGAATGGTTGTGGTTGGCGCGCCGCCACGCGGCGCGACAGGCGAAGCGCAGATCGTCGTCCGCGGCCGGGGTATCGGCACCGCGGTCGTGTCGGAGGTGAGCGGTTCCTTGCTGACGCCTGCCGAAAAGCAGCTGCGCAACTCGCTCGACCGCCTGCATTTGATCGCGGGCGCGGTCGCCGTTGTCGCAGCGCTCGTGATCGCTCTCCTTCTTGCCGAGACGCTGTCGCGGCCTTTGCGACGGATCCGTGGTGTCGCCGAACGGCTCGAGCGCGGCGAGCTCGCTGCCCGTGTCGACCCCGGCGGCGACAGCGAGATTCGCGCCGTCGCTCGCGCCTTGAACCGCCTTGCCGAGACCCTGGAGCACGAGGAGGAGATCCGCAAGACGAGTGTCGCCGACCTCGGACACGAGCTGCGCACGCCGGTCAACGGACTGCTGGCGCGCATCGAGGCGGCGCAAGACGGCGTGCTCGAGGCCCCGGAGAACCTCGAGGCGATGCACGCGGACGTGCTCCGCCTAACCAAGCTCCTCGACGACCTATCGACCCTCGCCGACGCCGAGCGGCCCGGTCTCCTTCTGGCCAAGCACCGACTCGACCTCGGCGAGGTCGGACGTGCCGTCGGTGACTCGTTCGCGCCGCGCTTCGCCGAAGCCGGCATCGCCTTCGCGGCGCAGCTCGAGCCCGTCTCCGTCGAAGGCGACTCCGGCCGGCTGGAGCAGGTGACGGCGAACCTGCTCTCGAACGCGCTCCGCTACACGAAGCCGAGCGGGATGGTCACCCTGCGGGTCGGGCGCGACGGGCCGAGCGCGTTCCTCGAAGTCGAGGACACCGGCATCGGCATCGCCCCTGACGACCTGCGCCACATCTTCACGCGCTTCTGGCGCAGCGACCGCTCGCGCTCGCGCACGACCGGCGGCAGCGGCATCGGCCTTGCGGTTGTCCTCAAACTCGTCCGCGCCCACCAAGGTCGGGTCGACGTCGACAGCGTGCTCGGTAAGGGTTCGCGGTTCCGAGTCCTGTTGCCCGCGGCAGGCAAGACTCCGGAAGTGGTTTCGCCGACCCGTCGACTCGCTGCTGAGTCCCGTGCTGCGCGCCGATCGCATTGAACCGACAGAACAGTCGCACGGGTTCTTCACGCCGAAGCCCGATCCTTAGGAGCAGGAAACAGATTGTAACGGGCCCGGCGCCGCCGATCCCCGCAACAGAAAAGACGCGCGTCGACCCCGCGGTTTACCGCCTCGGTGATGCGGGTCGATACCGATGCCGACCGCTGAGCCAGAGTCGACGCTAGGTCGGTCGGCGAGGACCGGACACAGAGACCACACGACCATGGTTGTGTCGTCAAAGGAAACCTCGCTGCGAAACGCAAACGTCAACCGAAAAGAGGAACACCGTGACTCATCGCCTCGTCTTTGCAATCGCCCTCAGCGCCGCGGCCGCGGCTGGCTTCAGCGGCAGCGCACTCGCGGGCAACTCGTTCGGACAGCACGTTTCGATGTGCGCCCAGGCGACTTCCGGCCAGCGTGATAACCCGCCGACGGTCACCTGCACCCACGACGGTATGTCCATGACCTTCGCGAACTTCGGCGAGATGGTGCAGCACATGCGAGCGATGTGAGCATGGCTCTCGCCACGTCGGTAGCGCCGTTCCAGCACTGCGTCGGACGGCGCTACCGAGTGCGGTAAGAAGAGTCCTGTTCGAGCACGCCACTGCCTGCGCTGTCGCCCGCCTGCGCTGTCGCCTCGAGTAGAGAGCGAAGCGCGTAATGCGCGATGAGCTGGCGGCGTCTTACTCGTTGGCAATCGAGCTAGGCACTGCTCGAGCCTGCGGTGGCAAACGCAGGCCGCGCGTCCCAGGCCTTTTCATCGAATCAGCGGACGGTCTTCATCGCTCCTACAGATCGCTGCCCGACACTGGCCGCAGATGCGCGATGAGGGGAGCCACGGTGTTCAAATCGATCAGACGTAGTCCGCGCGCCGATGGCGGTACTGCTGCTCGCGAGATCACCGTCCGCGTCAAAGGCGGTTACGACCCGGACACGATCTACGCCGAGGCAGGCGTGCCTCTGGGGGTTGTCTTTCGCCGCGAGGAGTCGACGGCTTGTACCGAGCAGATCATTTTTCCTGCCTTTGGCAAGAGCGCAACCTTGCCGCAGGGTGAGAGCGTCGTCGTCGAGTTGCTGCCGAAGACGCCTGGCGAATACGAGTTCACCTGCGCGATGGGAATGTTCCGCGGCAAGCTCATCGTCGTGCCGTCGGGAGAGGCCGTCTGATGATCACGGCACCCGTTCAGCTGTCAGATGGGCATGCTCCGCGGTCGGCTGATCGTCGAGGCGGCGTCATGATCGATCACGGCACGCGGGACGCCGTCCAGCTCGGCTGGCTGCTGCTCGCGCCTGGGCCGCCGCCCTGGCGATCACCGTCTACTTCGTCCTGCGCCGACGGTGCGGGGTACGAACTCGAGCTACCTGATTCGGCTCGAATCCGCACAGAACCGACAGACCGGCTTCGCGAGATCTTCACGGCACCGGTCGATCCTCAGAACATGCAACGCGAAAGGAGCTACCGATGAGCGGTCTGATCTTTCTGTTGATCCTCGCCTGCCCGCTGATGATGTTCTTCATGATGCGCGGCATGCACAGCGGCCGCGGCAACAACGCCGACGGCGGCCACGACCACGCCGGGACCGACGCGAACACGTCGCTCCACGAGCTGCGCCGTCAGCGCGAGCAGCTCGAGCGTCAGATCGAGGAACGCGAAGCCGAAGAGCGAACACCGGTCGGGGGAAACTGGCGATGAATGACAACGGCTACGGCCTCTGGTTCCTCGTCGTCTTCAACTCGATCCTGTTCATCGCCTTCGCGGTCAGCTTCTTCCACCCGAACTCAAAACGCGACTGGCGCGTGATGGGCGGCTTCTCCGCATTCGTGATCGCACTCTTCACCGAGATGTACGGCTACCCGCTGACCGTCTACCTGCTCACTGGCCCGTTCGCCGGCCTGATCCCCGGCGTCAACCTCTCCCACAACTCGGGCCACCCCTGGACGGATCTGATCGGCTGGAAGGGCCACCCGCACTTCTCGCCCTTCCACCTCGCCAGCTACCTGTTCATCGGCG
>JBKJQL010000201.1:0-12560 GCA_046594035.1 Gaiellaceae bacterium | reverse complement strand
CCGAGCCACGCCCCACGCGACCGCGCAGCTGGTGTAGCTGGGCGAGGCCGAAGCGATCTGCCTCCTGCACGATCATGATCGTTGCGTTCGGGACGTCGACGCCGACTTCGATCACCGTCGTTGCAACGAGGACGTCCAGCTCGCCCTCCTTGAACTGCCGCATCACCTCGCGCCGGTCGGGGGTCTTGAGCCTGCCGTGCAGGAGCCCGACGCGGTAGCCCTTCAGCTCCGCGCGGCGCAGCCGCTCGGCCTCCTCCTCTGCGGCGCGCGCGAGGCTCGTCTCCGACAGCTCGATCAGCGGGCAGACGACGTAGGCCTGACGGCCCTCGTCGAGGTGTGCGCGCAAGCGCTCGTACGCCTCACCCGCGCGCTCGGCGCCGATCCGGCCCGTGACGATCGGCTTGCGGTCGGCCGGCGGCTTTGCGATCTCGCTCACCGACAAGTCGCCGTAGATCGTCAGCGCGAGCGTGCGCGGGATCGGCGTAGCAGTCATGTGCAGCACGTGCGGGCTCTCACGCCCCTGGCCGGTGTCGGCTCCCCCCCGGCGGAGCCGGGCTCCGCCTCCACCTGACGCCGCAGCCGCCACGTCGCCTTCCGGGCCCGTCCAGAGGACTGTGCCCTCCGGCGCCGCGTCGTCTGCGGCGTCCCAGGAACGTGAGCGCGGTGCCTCGCTCAGCATCTTCCGCTGCTCGACACCAAAGCGGTGCTGCTCGTCGACGACCGCAACCGCGAGATCGGCGAACTCGACCTCGCGCTGGATCAGCGCGTGCGTCCCGACGGCGATCTGCGCGACGCCGTTGGCGATCTCGTCGCGGATCTTCTTCGCGCCGACCGACCCGGTCAGCAAGACGCACCGCACGCCGAGCTGTGCGCACAGCGGCTCGAGCGTCAGGAAGTGCTGCTCGGCAAGCGTCTCGGTGGGAGCCATCAACGCGCCCTGCTTGTCGTTCTCGACCGCGCGCAGCAGCGCGTAGAGCGCGACGACGGTCTTGCCCGAGCCGACGTCACCCTGTAACAAGCGCTGCATCGGCGTCGTCCGCGCGAGCTCGGCGTCGATCTCCGCGATCGCGGACTCCTGATGTTCGGTCAGCGTGAACGGCAGAACCTCGCGGTACCGGGCGATCAGCGCGCCGGGCCGGAAGAGCGAGGGTGCGACCGCATCGGTGTCGCGCATACGGCCAACGACGAGCTGCAACGCGACCAGCTCGTCGAGCGCGAGCCGTTGTCGCGCCCGCTCCGCTTGCACCTCATCCGTGGGAAAGTGAAGCGCCGCCAGCGCGTCGCGGCGCAGCGGCAACTCGAGCTCCGCCGGCAGGGGATCGGGAAAGCTCCGGGCGTGCTGGCCGAGCGCCACGCGCACGAGCTCGCGCAGCCTCGTCGAAGGGATCTGTTCGCTGGCGGGATACACCGGGGCGTGATCGGCGGTCCGCTGCGCCTCACCGATGTCGTAGCTCTTGACGTCGAACCCGAACTTGCCGAGCTTGCCGCGCAGCCGCAGCGACGTGCCCGGTGTCAGCTTCTCGAGCAGCCAGGGCTGGTTGAAGAACGAGGCGCTGATCTGACCTGCGTCGTCACGGACGACCGCCGTCACGAGCGTCCGCCTGCCCGCCAGGGGCCGTGAGCGTGCGCTCACTATTCGACCCTCGATCGCCACCTCTCCCTCGGCCTGACCAAGCTTCGCGATCGGGACGGTGTCGACAGCGCTCTCGTAGCGCCGCGGCGCGTGGAAGAGCAGGTCGCGCACCGTCTGGATGCCGAACGTCCGCAGCCGTTTGGCCATCGTCGCCCCCACGCCCGGCAGTGTCGAGACGTCGAGGGTGTCGAGCCGCTGCGGCGGCGCCCAGCCGCGCGGACGAGGCCATCCGTGCTGGACCACACCTGTGAAACCCGGGTGCATACGGGTCATTGTTGCCATCCGGACCGAGCTTAGGACCCGGACCGGACGACATGCCTATCGAGGCTCGTCGAGAAACCAGAAGAAGCCGACCGTGCCCGGCCCCGCGTGCGTGCCGACGACCGCGCCGAGCGTCGTCGTGATCTCGATCTGCGCCTGGGGCCGCTCGTGCTCGACGAGCTCGCGCAACGCCTGCAGGCGTTCGGGCGCCGCAGCGTGCGCGATGCCGACCTTCAGGTTTGGCGAGTCGGTCGTCGTCGCAACGAACTGCTGGCGGAATTCGGCGAATGCCTTGTGATTGCCGCGCACCTTCTTCAGCGGGATCACCTCGCCGTCGCGGATCGCAAGGATCGGCTTCACGTTCAGCAAGTTGCCCGCGAACGCCGCGGCACGGCCGATCCGGCCGCCCTTCGCGAGGTACTCGAGCGTGTTGACAGTAAAGAGCAGGTGGTGCTCGCGCCGGTAGTACTCGACGAACGCATCGATCTCGTCATCGGTCGTCCCGCGCTCCAGGCGCTGCTGCACGCCGAGCGCCAGCAGCCCGAGCGACGCGGACACGGTGCCCGAGTCGATCACGCGCACCTTGTCGCCGCCGAGCATCCCGGCTGCGGTCCCCGCGCTGCCGTAGGTGCCTGAGAGGGTCGATGAGATCGTCAGGGCGATGATCCGCTCGTAGTGCGGCGCAAGCTCTTCGAAGGTCGCGAGGAAGTCGCCCGGCGTCGGTTGCGACGTCGTCGGCAGGTCGGCCTCGGCCTGCAGCCGCTCGTAGAACCGGTCCGGCGTGATCTCGATGTAGTCCTTGAAACTCTCCTCTCCGAACAGCACGTAGAGCGGGACGACCCGTATGTTCGGGTACCGCTCCGGCGCCTCCGGGAAGTCCGCCGTCGAGTCGATGACGATCGCGGTGTTCTCCGTGGTCAGGTTCATGCGGCCGCCGCGTCCTGCACGGTCTTGACGAGCCGGTCGAAGTCCTCGTCCTTCGTCACGCACGCGACCGCCCCCGCTGCGAGCACCTCTTTGACCTCTTGGGCAGTCACCGAGGCGGTGAGGCAGACCACTTTCGTTGCCGGATAGGCATCGAGCACCGCGCGCGTCGCCTCCGCGCCGTTCAGCCCCGGCATGCGGTAGTCCATCAGCACGACGTCCGGCTTCAGCTCCGCGACAAGCGGCGGTGCGTTGTCGCCCATGCTCACGCTGCCGACGACCTCGATCTCGTCGCGGAGCCCGAACAGGAGCTCGAGGGTCTCGCGAAAGATGTCGTTGTCCTCGACGAGGATCACGCGAACCGCTTTCACTCCACTGCCAACAGCAGCGGGTAATGCGCCTGCCCGCCCTGGTGGACGTCGAGCTCGAGGTCCGGGTGCTCCGCCTCCAGCTGCGAGATCAGCGCCTCGAGCGCCGGCGGATCCTCGCCGGTGAGGAGCGTCAGGATCCCGCGCGGCTCGGCGAGCAGCTGCTCGAGCACCGCGTGGACGACCTCGTCGAAGGTCTCGCCGCCCGCGAAGGGCTCGCCGTTCACCAGGCCGAGCCATTTGCCGTTCTGAACCGAAACGCCGTTGAGTTGGACGTCGCGCGAGGCGATCGTGACCGCGCCGGTCGCGACAGCCCCGACGGCCTCGGCCATCACCGGCACGTTCTCCTTGACGCCCTGGGCCGGATCGAACGCGATCAGCGCAGCGAGGCCGGCCTGCAGCGAGCGCGTCGGGACGACGCGCACCTTCTTCGAGGAATGGGCTGCTGCTTGCTCGGCGCTCATGATCACGTTGCTGTTGTTCGGGAGAACCACCACTTCGGTTGCCTGCGCCGCCTCGATCGCCGCCACGAGGTCGGCAGTCGACGGGTTCATCGTGCGACCGCCGTCGACGACGCTTGCTCCGCCGCTTTCGAAGAGCGCACGGTTCCCGTCACCGGAGGCAACGGCGACCACAGCGCACGTGGCGCTGGCCGCGTCGGGAACCGCGTGCAGCAGGCGCGCCTCCCGTTCTTGCGTCTGCGCGTGCATGTTGGCGATCTCGACCCCTTCGACGACGCCGCGGGAGACGCCCAGCGTCAACGCGCGCCCCGGGTCGTCGGTGTGCACGTGGATCTTCAGTGCGGTGCTGTCGCCGACGACGAGCAGCGAGTCGCCGAACTGCTCGAGCTCGTCCTCGAGCGACTCTGCGTCGAGGCTCTCGCCCTCGATCACGAACACCGTGCAGTAGCGGAAGCGGGACAGCTCCTGGTGGATCGCGTCGACCCCGAGTTGCTCTTCCAGCTCCGGCGGCTCGGGGAGCGCCTCACCGGTCAGCGCCGCATGCACCCCGCGCACGATCTCGACGAGCCCGGCCGCGCCTGCGTCAACGACGCCGGCTTCCTTGAGCACCGGCAGCATCTCCTGCGTCTTCACCACGGTCGCGTCGCCCGCGGCGATGATCGACGGCAGATCTGCGTTCTTTTTCTCCGCGGCGTCGGCCATCGCGCGGACCGCGGTCAGCATCGTCCCTTCGGCCGGCTTCTTGACCGCGCGGTACGCGGCGTCGCTCGCGGAGCGGAACGCCTTTGCGAGGTCGTCGGTCACCGCGAGCGAGTCGGTGGCACCGCGGATGATCTGCGACAGGATCACACCCGAGTTGCCGCGCGCGCCCATCAGCGCCGCCCGCGAGACCTCGTGCGCGAGGCCGGCACGGTCGTCGGGGCCTTCTTTGCGCAACGCCTCGTCGATCGCGCGCACGGTCAGGGTCAGGTTCGTCCCCGTATCCCCGTCGGGCACGGGATAGACGTTCAGGTCGTCGATGCGCCGACGGTGCGCTTCGATCGCGCTGCGCGCCCCGCCGACGAGCTCGCTGATGCGGCCTCTCATACGCTCGCCCGGACGCGCTGGATGACGACCTCGACCGCCGAGACGTGCAGGCCGGTGAGGCGGTCGACCTCGTACGCGACCTGGGAGCGGATCGTCGACGCGACCTCGGCCAGGTTCAGGCCGTGCTCGATCACCACGTGCAACTCGATGCGCAGCGCCTTCGCGTCACCCTCGACGCTGATCCCCTCGCGGCGCAGCATGCGGCCGACCCGCGTGCCGGCGGAAAGCCCGACGACGCCGTAACAGGCAAGAGCCGTCGCGGCGACGATCTCCGCGACCGCGTCGCGGGAGATGGTCAGGCGACCGTGCTCGAGGTCCAGACTGAGGTCATCCGCCAAGGCGCGGATTAGACCCTAAATGCCGCTCGAAGGGTTGCTTGGACGCGGGTCGCGTCGCTCGAAACCCCTGAATCTGGTTCGGCCGAGACCGAATCAGGTTCTGGCGCTAGACGGCTTTGACGACTTTGTTGCCCTTGAGGCAACGGGTGCAGACGTAGGCGCGCTGCGGGGAGCCCTTGAGCAGGATGCGGACCCGCTGGAGGTTCGGGTCCCAGCGCCGCTTCGAGGCCACCATCGAGTGCGAACGATGGTTGCCGAACGACGGCTTCTTCCCACAGATTGCGCAGATCTTCGACATTGCGGCCGGGATTGTAGCGACTCGATCTACGCGCTGGCGCTGGCCCTGAGGCGGGCGAAGAGGTCTGCCATCTCCAGCGCCGAGCGGACGGCGTCGGCGGCCTTGGGGATCCTGGCCTCCGCCTGCTCGACCGTGTCGACGGTCAGGACGCCGAAGGAAACCGGGACGCCGGTCTCGATTCCGGCCAACTGGAGCCCGGAGGCGCACTCCTGGGCGACGTAGTCGAAGTGCGGCGTCTCGCCGCGCACGACCGCGCCAAGGGCGACGATGCACGCGTAGCGCCGGGTCTTCGCGAGCGCCATCGCGGCGAGCGGCAACTCGAACGCGCCGGGTACCGGCATGACCGTGATCGCATCCTGCGAGACGCCTGCGTCGACGAGGGCGTCGAGCGCGACCTTGAGCATCCGGTTGGTCACGCCACCGTTGAAACGCGAGACGACGACACCCACGGAGCGGCGATGACCGAGCGGCGTGCCCTCGAGCACGGTGTACCCCGCGGGAACGTCGACCTCGCCGCGCACGTGCTCGACGCTGACGCCGTCGGGCGGGCTCTCTTCGATCACGGCGGACGATTCGGATGCGGGCCAGCCTTCGAACGGATCGCTGGGGCGCTCGTCCGTGTCCTCCGACACGGGCGGCTGAACCGCAGGCGGTTCCGGAGACGGACTCGGCGGCGGCGGCGGCGCGGAAGACGTATTGCTCAGGGGCGGGACGGGCGGTTGCTCGTCGTCGATCTCGGTCACTCGGCCTCCGGTTCGTAGTCGAGGTTCTTCAGGTCCTGGTGGTGCAAACGGTGTCCGAGCTTATCTCGCTTGACGGCGAGGTACCGCGAGTTCTCGGCGTTCGGCGTCGTCTCGATCGGCACTTGCTCGACGACCGTCAGTCCGAACCCGTCGATGCCCGTCAGCTTCTTCGGGTTGTTCGTGAGGATGCGCAGCGTCGTCAGCCCGAGGTCGGAGAGGATCTGGTTGCCGATCCCGTAGTCGCGCGCGTCCGCAGGAAAGCCGAGCTCGAGGTTGGCCTCGACGGTGTCCATCCCCTGCTCCTGCAGCTCGTAGGCGCGGAGCTTGTTGATCAGCCCGATGCCGCGGCCCTCCTGCGCCATGTAGAGCAGCACGCCGGTGCCTTCTGTGTCGATCTGCGCGAGCGCCTGTTCGAGCTGCTCGCCGCAGTCGCAGCGCAGCGAATGGAACACGTCGCCGGTCAGGCATTCGGAGTGCACGCGGACGAGGACATCGGCTGCGCCGTCGACGTCGCCCTTGACGAGCGCGACGTGTGTCTTGCCGTTCAGCTTCTCGCGAAACGCGACCGCTGTGAACTCCCCGAACTCCGTTGGAAGGCGCACCGACGCGCCGCGCTCGACGAGCTTCTCGTGGCGGCGCCGGTACTCGACGAGGTCGGCGACGGTGATCATCCTCAGCCCGTGGCGCTCGCAGTACGGGATCAGGTCGTCGACACGAGCCATCGTCCCGTCGTCGTTCATGATCTCGCAGATCACGCCGGACGGGTTCAGGCCGGCGAGTCGCGCGAGGTCGATCGCCGCCTCCGTCTGGCCGATGCGCTCGAGCACCCCACCGGGCTTCGCGCGCAGCGGGAACACGTGCCCCGGCTGTACGAGATCGCGCGGCGTCGAGTCGGGATGGATCGCGACCTGAACCGTTCGGCTGCGATCGGCGGCGGAGATGCCGGTCGTCACACCCTCTCGCGCCTCCACCGAGACGGTGAACGCCGTGCCGAGCGGCGCCTCGTTGTGATCGGTCATCGGACGCAGCGCAAGCTCGTCCGCACGCTCCTCGGTGAGGCAAAGACAGATCAGCCCGCGCGCATGCGTCGCCATGAAGTTGATCGCCTCCGGCGTCGCGAACTGGGCAGCGATCGTAAGGTCACCTTCGTTCTCGCGATCCTCGTCGTCGACCACGACGACCATGCGGCCCTCGCGGATCTCCTCGATCGCCTCTTCGACGGTGGCGAAACGTGTGGTCACTGCCATCGGTGAAGGCTAGAGGGTTGGAGCAGCTTCTCGACGTATTTCGCGAGCATGTCGGTCTCCAGGTTGACAGGCTGTTCAGGTTCGAGTGTGCCGAGGGTCGTCGCCTGGAGCGTGTGCGGGATCAGGGCGACCTCGAAGCCGGCGTCGTCGACCGCGGCGACGGTGAGGCTCGTGCCCTGAACGGCGATCGATCCCTTCTCGACGATGTAACGGAGCAGCTCGGCAGGGGCTTCGATCCGGATGCGCTTGCCCTCGCCTTCGGGCGCGACGCGTTCGACGGAGCCGACACCGTCGACGTGGCCCTGGACGTAATGACCGCCGAGGGGGTCGCCGGCGCGCAGCGCCGGCTCGAGATTGACCCTCGACCCCTGGTCGAGGGTTCCGAGCGCTGTGCGGCTGAGCGTTTCGGGGACGGCGTCGAAGCTGAGCGTCGTTGCGTCGTGCGCGACGACGGTCAGGCAGACGCCGTCGATCGCGACGGAGTCGCCGAGCTGCACACCCTGCGCGGTCTCGGGCGCCTCGATCGTGATGCGCACACCGTTCGCACCGCCTTCGAGCGACGTAATCGTCCCGACCTCTCTGACGAGCCCCGTGAACATGCGTTGCATTGAAGCGGTTCGGGACCGGCTCTCGACGCTGGTTGGCGAACCGGGTTCGATCCAGGAACTGAACCGGGTTCGATCCAGGAACTGAACCAGGTTCAAGAGTTTCGAACCTGGCCTCCGAATGCGGAACCTCGTGAACCTGGTTGGGGGCGAACCAGGTTCTTCTATGTACGAGGCGCGAGTTCGCGCGCCACCCGCGCCTCAGTCGCCGTAGACGAGCGTCTCGACCGTCTCGCGGACGAGCACTTCCAGCTGGCCCCGTTCGCCCGGGACCGCGGTGCCGAGCTCGGTGAGCAGTTCGCGAACGGCCTCGCGGCCGCCAGGGGCGAGCTCGTCCGTCCCGATCTTCCGCACCTCGCGCAGCAACTCGTCGTTCCCGAACTGGCGGGTCAGCCAGTGGCTGAGATGCGTGACGAGTTGGTCGTCGGCGCGCTGGGATGCATCAGGGCTCGTGGACATAGGCTTCGAGGAGCACGTCATCGCCCACCTGCCGAGATGCCAAACGGGTCAGCGCGCGCGGGGAGGGTAGCGCAGGCGCCCACGTCTGCCCCTCGCCCCCGACGACGGGCGCCACGAAGAGCAGCACCTTGTCCACGAGGTCGGCGGCAAAGAACGCAGCCGCCAGGGTCGGGCCGCCTTCGAGGAGCAGCGACTGCACGCCCTCAGCCGCCAGGGCCTGGAGCTCGTCCTCCAGCGGGCCGGTTCTCCGTTCCAGGTCGAGGCCCTCGGGCAGCGGCCCGCGCGAGAAGACGAGCCGCCTCGGCTGGCCGCGCGGCGTCTCGACGTCGCGCGCATCGAGCCGCGGCAGGTCGGCGCGCGCGGTGCCGCCGCCGACAGCGACGGCGTCCGCCTCGGCGCGCAACTCATGCACGAGCCGCAGGCTGTCCTCGCCGCTGATCCAACGCCGGTTCGGAAGCGTGACCCGGCCGTCCAGCGTGACCGCACTCTTGTAGATCACGAACGGCCGTTTTTTCGTCACCCAGGTACGCCACGCCTCGTTCAGCACCCGCGCTTCGAACCAGTCGACGAACTCCACGTCGACACCCGCTGCGCGCAGCCGCTCCTCCCCGCCCGCAGCCTCCGGATTCGGATCGCGTGCGCCGAAGACCACCCTCTCGACGCCGGCAGCGAGGATCGCCTCCGTGCACGGAGGCGTCGTGCCGTGATGCGCACACGGCTCGAGCGTCACGTACATCGTTGCTCCCCGAGCGCGCCCAGCTGCTGCTTCGAGAGCGACCACCTCGGCGTGACGACCCGCCGCCTCGGTCGCCCCTTCGCCGACGATCTCCCCATTACGGACGACGACCGCGCCGACTGTCGGCTTCGGATGCGCGCGGCCGCGCGCCGCGCGCGCCAAATCGAGCGCGCGAGAAAGGGTCACGCGAGCGCTTGCACCATCCGGCGATACGCGCGCGGCAGGTCTTCGCGCCCGAAGATCGCCGACGCCGCGACGAACAACGTCGCGCCGCGGTCGTACAACCCTTTGATGTTGTCGACGTTCACGCCGCCGTCCACCTGGATGTGAATGCCCTCCGGCAGCGCCTTGCGCAACCGCTCGACGCGCTCGTACGTCTCCTCCTGAAACGCCTGACCGGAGTACCCCGGATGGATCGACATGCAGAGCACGATGTCTGCGTCACCCGCGACCTTGGCGACGTCTTCCGGCTCGGTCTCCGGATTGAACGCAACGCCGACCTGCAACTCCTGCTCGCGCGCCGCGCGGATGGTCGCCGGCACGTCGTCGACGGCTTCGTAGTGGAACGTCACGCTGTCCGCGCCCGCCTCGGCGAACTGGGCGAAGTGCTTGACGGGGTCGTCGACCATCAGGTGCGCGTCGACCGCCCCGCCATAGCGGTGGATGATCGGCGCGATCGACTGCAGCACGATCGGGCCGATCGTGATCGGCTCGACGAAATGACCGTCGCCCGTGTCGAAGTGGAAGACGCGGCATTCGGAACGTAGGAGCGCTTCGAGCTGATCGCCGAGGTTGGCGAAGTCCGCCCCGTAGATGGACGGTTCGACTTCGATCGTGCGGATCCAGTCACGCCACGGCACGCAGGCCTCTGATCCTACGGGACGCACAGGCGAGCGATGAAAAACCCGCTGGTGCGGTCGCGGTGCGGCATCGTCAGGAGAAACTCCGGCCGCGAGGGATGCGTGTACTGGGGCCACTCGTCGGAGAGCGGCACGACCTCCAGTCCCGAGGCGTCCACGACCGCCTCGTTTTCGTCCGCGTTCAGCGTGCAGACCGAGTAGACGATCGTCCCGCCGGAGTTCGTGCGCTCTTTGGCGGCTTGCAGGAGCTCGAGCTGGAGCTCGGGCAGCGGCCGTGCCCGCCAGCGCAGGTCGGGCCGGCGGGCGAGCACGCCCAGCCCGGAGCAGGGCGCATCGACGAGCGCGCGGTCGAAACCGCTCTCGTCGAGCGTTCGCAGGTCGGCGACCACGACGCGGACGTTCGGCCCCACGTTCTTCGCGAGCGACTGGGCGCGACCGGGGTGCAGCTCGACGGCCGTGATCTCGCCGGCCAGCATCGTCGTCTTCCCGCCCGGCGCGGCGCACGCGTCGAGCACACGATCGCCGTCCCGTGAACCGAGCACGAGCGCCGAGAGCTGTGAGGCGCGGCTCATCGGGCGCATGCGAGATATATCAACGGTATCCACGACATATGCGCCTGGTACATCAGTGGGCTCCCCCACCGGCTCGGCTGCGCGCACCTCGAGCGCAGGCGGCTCGTTCTGCGCGCGCATCAGCTCGAGCGCCGTCTCGTTGCCGAAGTCACGCGTCCAGATCTCGGCGATCCAATCGGGGTACGACTCCTTGACCGGCCCCTCGGGGAGCGACGCAACGAGGCCGTTGAAGCCCTGCGCGAGCCGGCGCATGACGGCGTTCGTGAATGGCACCGCGCGCTCGAGCCGAGCCGCGCGCACGAGCTCGACCGTATCGTTCACCACCGCATGCTCCGCCTGGTCGGTGAACGCGAGTTGGTAGGCCCCGAGGCGCAGCGCAGCCTTCACCGGGCCGTCGAGCTTGCGCACCGGACGCTTGCCGAGCTGCTCGATGCCGAAGTCCAGCGTGCGCGCACGCTGCACCGTCCCGTAGGCGAGCCGCTGGGCGAGCGCGCGGTCACGCGGATCGAGCCCTTCGACGGCGGAGGCGAGTGCGCGGTCGGCGTAGGCCTCCTCTTCGAAGACACGGCGGATCACCTCGTACGCGGCCTTGCGTGCGGGTGCGATCACCGGAGTCCGCGCAAGAACTCGTCGTAGCTCATCTGGTTTCGGCCTTCGGGCTGTACCACCTCCGGAACGAGCTTGCCGTCCTCGAGTCGCGCCTTCCAGATCGTCACGCGCTTGCCGCTGAGCTCTCCGCGCGCTCCGATGTGCGGCGACAGCGCGCGCACGCGGCGCCACGAGTCGAGCGGGTCTTCGAGCTTCAGCTCGCGATCCACGGCGGTGATCTTCTCCGCGTAGATCGCGCCGTCGTCGGCCTGCGGCTCGAAGCTCGGCGACTCGATCACCTCGTTCAGGAGCCGCGCCGCGACCTCTGCCGAACGCGCGTAGATCTGACCCGCATCGAAGTCTCCGATCTCGAACGCTTCTCGCACGGCGACCGGGCCGGCATCGAGCGCCTCGACGGTCTCGTGGATCGTCACCCCCGTCTGCTCGTCGCCGGCGAGGATCGCGCGCTCGACCGGCGCCGCGCCGCGCCACCGCGGGAGAAGCGACGGATGCACGTTCAGCCAGAGCGAGCGCTCGAGCAGGCGCGGCGGGATATAGAGCCCGTACGCGGCAACCACGACGCGGTCGACGTCCTCGGGAACCTCGGGCTTCTCCGGCTGGTGCACCGGGATGCCGAGTTGCTCCGCCACGAGCTTCGCCGGCGGCGGACCGAGCTTGCGCCCACGACCCTGGGGCGCGTCGGGACGCGTGAGCAGCCAGGCGATCTCGTGCTGCGCCGCGAGCCGCTCGAGGACGTCGGCGCCGAGCGGCGCCGTCGCCGCGACGCCGATGCGCGTCATCTCAGGATGGCGCGGGGCCGCAACGTCGCGAGCGCTTCCTTGCGGTGCTCGTCGTCGGTGCGGTCGATGATCATCACGCCGTCGAGGTGGTCGAACTCGTGCTGAGCGACACGCGAGCCGTAAGCATCCAGCTCGTAGCGAACGTCCTCTCCATTCGGATCCTTGCCCTCGAGCACGACACCCGTCGAACGCTCTACGGGCACCTTCACACCCTGCAACGAGAGGCAGCCCTCGTCGTCGGTGAGCACCTCGTCGTCGCGCTGGACGATCACGGGGTTGACGATCGCGCGCGGACCGTCGTCATCCGGCTCGAACACGAAAATCCGGCGAAGAACGCCGACCTGCGTCGCGGCCAGCCCCACGCCCTGCGCCTCGTGCATCAGCACGGTCATCCGGTCGACGAGCCGCCGGAGGTCGTCGTCGAAGTCGGTTACCTCGTGCGCCTTCAGCCGGAGCGCAGGGTCGCCGTACTGGCGAATCTGCGCGAGCGCAAGGCGACGCCGAGCCTCAACCTCGGCCTGCTCACGAGCGTCTTCGGCGGGCTCGTGCTCTGGGTCGTGGTCGTGGTCGTGGTCGTGCTC
>JBKJQL010000147.1:0-4542 GCA_046594035.1 Gaiellaceae bacterium | reverse complement strand
GCGATCGCCTCGTCGGGAAAGCCGCCCTTACCGCAGATCGCGCGCACGCCGTATTGGCGGCCGAGCGGTTCGGTGAACCGCACCATGCGCGCGCTCGTCGTGGTGCCGATGCAGATCTTCTCGTACTTTCCTTCCGCGACCTTGCGCACGTTCGGCGCGGTGTGGAGTAGGAACGCGCCGCGCAGGTCGATCGGCGGCTCCACGCCCTGGTCGAAGATGCGGATCTGGGTGCGGTCGCGGATGCCGATGATCTGGCCCTGGACGGTCACCTCGTCCCCTGCTCTGAGCTTCAAGATCTCGGCAGGGCCGGTGATCGGGAACGTGACGGTGTGGTTCGCCACCTAAAACTCCCGATCGAAGTCGGTCTGGCCCGTGGCCGAGATGTGAGCGGACGCGCGGCGCGCAGCCCAGCACTGGTAGTTGACCGCGACCGGGTTCAGCGTCATGTGCGTGTCGGCGTGCTCGATGTGGCATTGCAGGACGGTCACGTCGCCCCCCAGGCCCATCGGGCCGATGCCGGTCTCATTCAGCAGGCCGTACAGCTCGTCCTCGAGCTGCGCGACGAGCGGATCGGGGTTGCGCGTGCCGACGGGCCGCGTGATCGCTTCCTTCGCGAGATACATCGCGTAGTCGGCGGTGCCGCCGATCCCAACGCCGACGGTCCCGGGCGGGCACGGCTTACCGCCCGCGCCGACGATCGACTCCAGCACGAAGGTCTTGATCCCCTTCACGCCGTCGGCGGGGATGCACATCTTGAGAAAGCTCATGTTCTCGGAGCCGGAGCCCTTGGGCACGCACTTCACGTCGAGCCCGTCCCAGTCCGGGATGAACTCCCAGTGCACGATCGGCAGGCGGTAGCCGACGTTCGGGCCGGTGTTCTCGCGCGTGATCGTGTGCACCGCGTTCGAGCGCAACGGATGCTCGACCGTTGCGCGCGCGGTGCCGTCACGCAGACCTTCGTAGATGCGAACCGGATGCAGCGGGAAATGCTCGCCCACGCGGCACGTGTAGACCGCGATCCCGGTGTCCTGGCAGACGAGATTGTTCTCGCGGTCCGCGATGCCGATGTTCTTGTGGATCGTCTCGAGCACGCGCTTCCCCGGCACGGATGTCTCCCGCGCTCGTGCGTCCGAGAGTGCGTCACGCAGGTCCTGCGGGATGTCCTTCAGCGCCCAGACGTAGAGATGCGCCGCGGCATCCTCCACCACATGCTTGAGATCGGTTGTCAGTGCGACGCTCATGCGCGCGCCTTCTCTGCTGCGGCGCGACCCGCACGACGACCGAAGACGACGCACTCGAGCAACGAGTTGCCCATCATGCGGTTGCGTCCGTGCGTGCCGCCTGCGATCTCACCGCACGCATAGATCCCTTCGAGCGTGGTTGCCGCGTCTGTGTCGATCACGAGACCGCCGTTCTGGTAGTGGAGAACGGGGTAGGTCATGATCTTTTCCTTCAACGGGTCGATCCCCGCGCCGCGGTAGCGGCGGAGCATGTACGGCAGGGAGATCTCGGCGTCGGCCTCGGAGATGCGCGTCGTGTCCAGGAACACGGCGGGGCGGCCGTCGGGCGTCGCCACACCGCGTCCCGCGTTGACCTCGTCGACGATCGCCTGGCTGACCTCGTCACGCGGACCGAGCGAATCGGTGAACTCCTCGCCCTCGGCGTTGAGCAGGACGGCGCCGTAGGCGCGCGTCGTCTCCGGGATCGAGTACCCCTGCATGTTCGGCGGCCACGCACCGCCGTTCGGGTGGTACTGCAGCGCGTCGAGGTCGCGCGCTTCCGCGCCCAGGTCGAGCGCGAGCTTCGTCACCTCGCCGGTCGCATTCGGATGGTTCGTCGAGAGCTCGCCGCGCTCCTCGGCTTCCGCGTAGCAGCGCCCGCCCGCGGCCAGCACGACGGTGCCGGCGTCGAACGAGTGCTCACCGACGCGCGCGCTCCAATGACCGTTCACTTGCGCCAACTCGTGCAGCGGCGCGTTCGTCAAGCTGGTGCCGCTGCCGCCCTCCCAGGCCTCACGTAGCTGCTTGGTGATCGCGTGGCCGGTGCGGTCGCCGACCTGGAGGAGGCGCTTGGCGCTCGCCCCGCCGCAGCGCGCGAGCCGGTAGCCGCCGTCCGCGTCCCGCGTGAACTCGACCCCGAGCTCTTCGAGCCAGTGGATCGCGCCGCGGGCATCGCCCGTCAGCACCTCGACAAGCGCCGGGTTCGAGGTCTCGTGCGACGAGCGCCAGACGTCGTCCGCATGCTGCTCGGGCGAGTCGTCCGCGCCGAAAGAGGCCTGGATCCCGCCCTGGGCCTTCGACGAGTTGTTCGCCTGCAGCGAGCCCTTGGTCGCGAGCGCCACCCGGGCGCCGGAGCGCTCGGCGGAGACGGCCGCGGCGAGACCGGAGGCCCCGCTGCCGATCACGAGCACGTCGAAGCGCCGGGCATCCTCGGGCATCGCGACACTATACCTGAGATTTGCGAAACTTATTCCCCTTTGGGAGGTTCGGAGGCGACCCGGCGCCCGGGTCTCCACCGTCGCGTTTCGCTACCAGATCGTTTCAAAGACCGACAGGATCTCGCTCGCCGTCGCGGGCCGGGGGTTCGCAAGGTTCCCCGCACGGCGGGAAGCGGCCTCGGCTACCTCCGGGAGCTCGTCGTTCGGGACGCCGTAGTCACGCAGCCGCTGAAAGCCACCGAGCAGCGCGAGTTCGCGCGCGCGTTCGACCGCGTCGCCACCGATCGCCTCGCCGAACCGCGCAACCTCGTCCGGGACGAGCGCGCGATTGAACTCGAGCGCCGGCGGCAGGCACAGGGCGTTCATGGCGCCGTGCGGGATCCCGTAGCGCCCGCCGAGCGCCTGCGCCATCGCATGCCCGAGCGCAAGCCCGGTGAGCGCCAGCGCGTGGCCCGCGTGAGCGGCGCCTCGCAGCAACTCTTCGCGCGCTGCGCGGTCTCCCGGGTCGGCGAGGACACGCGGGAGCGCCATTGCGATCAGCGGCGCGCCGGCGAGCGCCTGCTCGTCGCCCGCGGCGTTGTGCCCCTTCACATACAGCGCCTCGGCGCAGTGCGCGAGCGCGTTCAGCGCGGTGCCGGCCGTCACCTCCCGCGGAAGGTCGAGCGTCAGGTCGACGTCGTAGACGAGCGCGACCGGGTGCGCGCCGGCACCGCCGCCCTGGATGACGCGGTCGGGCGACCGGATGCCGTAGAAGGTCGTCCACTCGGCGCCGGAGTACGTGGTCGGGACGTGGACCACCGGCTTGCCGCTCTGCGCCGAGGCGAACTTGCCAGTGTCGATCGCGGAGCCGCCGCCGACCGCGAGGATCCCGTCTGCGACGCCGGGTACCTCCAGGCGATGCGACGGCACCTCCGCCCACCACTCGACGTGCGGCAGATCGAGTTTCTTCCAGCGGGGGCTCGCGATCAGGAAGGGCCGTTCGATACCGACCTCGGCCAGCACCGCGGGCAGGTCTTCGAGGCTCCAGCGAACGATCACTGCAGGCGTTCGCGCGCGAACTCGAGGAACGCGCGAGCGGAGCGGGTCTCCGAGCGTCCCGCAGCGCGGACGAGGTGGATCTCCCGTTCGAGCTCGAGCCCGCTGACGCGGGCCTCGGCGAGCATCCCCGCGTCGAGGTCCTTCTCGACGGAGGAGCGCGAGATGAAGGTGACGCCGTAGCCACCGCGCACCGCGCTCGTCACGGACTCCTGGAGCCCGAGCTCGAGCCGCACGTTGAGATCACGCAGGCGCGTGCCCGCCCGGCGGAGCTCGTCCTCGATCAGCTGTCGGACGCCCGCGCCTTCCTGCATCAGGATCAGCTGCTCGTTCTTCAGCTCGTCGAGTGAGACCGTGCGATTGGCGAACCGGTGGCCCGGCGGACACGCCAGCACCACCGTGTCGCGGAAGAACGGCTCGTATTCGACACCGCGGTGGCGTGGTGCCGCGCCGACGACACCGAGTTGCAGCGTTCGGTCGGCGACGCGCTCGATCACGGTCTGCGTGTCGAAGACGCTGAGCGCGATGTGCAACGCCGGGTGAACCTCGGCGAACTGGCAGAGGAGCTGCGAGAGGACGACGCCGCCGGGGCCGGTGGACGCGCCGATCTCGAAGATCCCGTCGAGCTCCCCCGTCGCTTCCTCGGCGAGCTCGTTGACGATTTCCTCCTCGAGAGCGAGCAGGCGCTGTGCGGAGCGGTAGAGCTTGAGCCCGCTCTCAGTGGGCTCGACTCGTCGGCCCGACCGGTCGAGGAGCTGCGTGCCGAGCCGCTTCTCGAGCGAGCGCACCTGGAGCGAGACGGCGGGTTGCGTCACCCCGAGCTTCTCGGCCGCGAGCGAGAACGACTTGCGCTCGACCACCTCGCAGAACGCGTGCAACTGGCGGGTGTCCATAAGGACAGCGGGGATTATGTAGTTGGCGAACCCACGCCAACCCGCATCCCGTTGCTTCCCTCCATGAGGGAAGCTTATAGGTTCCCAAAGTGGGCTAGAAACCTGCCGACGACCTCAACTGCGGCAAGTTCCTCGCCGTGGTCAAGCTGAAAGTCGAGGTAGGCCCCAACATTTGCC
>JBKJQL010000136.1:0-12778 GCA_046594035.1 Gaiellaceae bacterium | reverse complement strand
CTCGACGCGGTCGGGAACACGACGAAGGCCGTGACGAAGGGCTACGCGATCGGCTCCGCCGCACTCGCGGCCCTCGTCCTCTTCGACTCGTACACGACCGGCCTCAGGGACAACGGTCTCGAGACGACGTTCTCGCTCTCGGACGCCTGGGTGATCGGCGGTCTGTTCATCGGCGGCCTGATGCCGTTCCTGTTCGCGTCACTCGCCATGCAGGCGGTCGGGCGCGTCGGCGGACTCGTCGTCGAGGAGGTGCGTCGCCAGTTCCGCGAGCACCCGGGAATCATGGATTACACCGAGCGGCCCGACTACAGCCAGGCCGTCGGCATCGTCACGACCTCGGCGATCAAGTCGATGCTCCTGCCGGCGCTGATCCCGATCGGCTTCCCGATCATCGTCGGGATCATCAGCGTGAAGATGCTGGGCGGCATGCTGATCGGCACGATCGTCACCGGACTCTTCCTCGCGATCGCGATGACCTCGGGCGGCGGCGCCTGGGACAACGCGAAGAAGTCGATCGAGGACGGGCTCTACGGCGGCAAGGGCTCCGACGCCCACAACGCCTCGATCACGGGCGACACCGTCGGCGATCCGTACAAGGACACGGCGGGCCCCGCGATCAACCCGATGATCAAGATCGCGAACATCGTCGCGATCCTGATCATTCCGCTGCTCGTCTCGATTCACGGCTAGGAGACCGGACTAGAGGCCCGGGGAGACCCGGGCCTCTACCTTTCCCTCATGGAGAATCGCGTCCTGGTCTTTGCGGAGGCTCTCGACGTCGCGGCGGAGGGAGCGGTCTGGTACGCCCGCCGGCTCGGCGGCGGTTCGTTCGAGGCTGTTCACGTGCCCAGCAAGACCACCGACACGGGCATCCACGCGCGCTGGTTCGACTTCACCGGCGGCGAGCCGCGGCTCGACGTGCGCCCGGCCGGCAGCGATCCGACGGAGGTCGTGCTCGGCAAGATCGCCGAGCTGCGCAACGGGGCCGACGACGTCGTCGTGACCGTCGTGCTGCCCGAGCAGTTCCGGAAGCGCTCGCTGCTGGCCGCAGCCCAGCGCGCGCAGTTCCGGCTCAAGCTGCGGCTGCTGACCGAGCCGGGAGTGGTGGTGGCCGACCTGCCGGCCGTGACCTCGGAAAAGCGACCCAAGGGTCACACGCCCGGCCGGCTGATCCTGCGGGTCCTCGCAGGCGTGCCCGACCTCCGCACTCAGCGGGCAATCGAGTACGCCAAGGGGCTGCCGGGCGTGGACGAGCTGCGGGCGCTCCACTTCGGGCCGCGTGACTGGGACGACTCCGAGCTCGGCATCCCGGTCGACGACGCGCCCCTCACGGGGCGGCTCGGGGACTCGATTCTGACCGAGGTGCGGAAGCTGACCGCCGACCCGGAGACCGCTGTGAACATCGTCCTGCCCGAGCGGGTCGACACCGGTGTGCGTCGCCTGCGAGGCCCGCGGGCGATCGCGATCAAGCGCTGCCTGCTCTTCGAGCCGCACGTCATCCTGAGCAGCGTCCCGACCCGCGCTTGAGGGTCGAGTCGCCGGGGCAGCACTCCCGGATGGGGGCTTGAACACATCGCATCGCGGCCGGCTCGACCAGAGCGAAGGCAACCCAGCCTTAACTCCGGTCGAGCCGACCACGCTGCTTGGTTCAAACCCTCCCCGCCAGCACTTCCCCGGCAACTCAACCCTCTAGAGTGCGCCGGTGCCCCGGCGCCGGCGACAGCGGCAAGGCCTCGAACGCGTCCTAGGCGCGCCCGCTCTCTTTGCGACCGCCTACGGCAACGTCGGCTCGTCGATCTACTACGCCCTCGGCCTGACGGCAGGCATCGCGCTGGGGCTCACGCCGCTCGTCTTCATCATCAGCGGGCTGATCTTCGCGGCGACCGCGGCCACCTACGCAGAAGGCACGGTGCGCTACCCGGAGGCGGGCGGCTCGGCCAGCTTCGCGCGCCACGCGTTCAACGAGCTCGTCTCGTTCGGAGCAGCGTGGGCGCAGATGCTCAACTACGTGATCACGGTCGCCATCTCGGTGATCTTCGTCCCGCATTACCTCGCGATCTTCTGGGAGCCCCTGCGGACGAACCCGTGGGACATCGTGATCGGGGTGGGGCTGACGTGGCTGCTCGTCGGGATCAACATCGTCGGCATCCAGGAGGCGGCGCGGCTGAACATCGCACTCGCGGTGATCGACTTCGCGACGCAGCTGCTGCTCGTCGCGCTCGGCTTCTTCCTGATCTTCCACCCGCAGGTGCTGTGGAACAACGTGCACTTCGGAGTGGCGCCGAAGTGGAGCGCGTTCCTGCTCGCGATCCCGGTCGCGATGATCGCCTACACCGGGATCGAGACCGTTTCGAACCTCGCCGAGGAAGCGCGCGACCCCGTTCGCTCGATCCCGCGCGCCATCTCGTGGGTGGCAATCGCGGTCTTCGCGATCTACTTTACGCTGCCGTGGATCGCACTTTCGGCGATGCCCGTCGTCAAGGAAGGCGGGAAGTACGTGACCCCGCTCGGGCAGCCCCCGCCTCACGGATTCAAGAACGACCCCGTGCTCGGCCTCGTCGAGAACCTCGGCCTCCACGGCGCGTGGCTGTCGATCTCGAAGGTCTACGTCGGCGTCCTCGCTGCGACGATCCTTTTCATCGCCACGAACGCCGGCGTGATCGGGGCGTCGCGCATCACCTATTCGATGGCGAGCTATCGCCAGCTGCCCTCCGCGTTTCGCCGCCTCCACCCGAAGCTCAAAACTCCCTGGCTCTCCCTGGTCGTCTTCGCAGGCATCGGCCCGACGCTCTTCGTGCTGTCCGGTAAGGTCGACTTCCTCGGCCGGATGTACGCGTTTGGCGCGATGCTCTCGTTCACGATCGCGCACATCGCAGTGGTCGCACTGCGCGTTCGCCGTCCGAACGACGAGCTCGAGTGGCGGGCGCGTCCGAACCTCAGTTTCCGTGGCATCAGCTGGCCGCTGTTCGCGATCATCGGGGCCCTCGGTACCGGCGCGGCGTGGCTCGTCGTCGTGATCCAGGACGCGCCGACGCGGTACGCGGGGATGGCGTGGCTGGCGGCCGGCTTTGCCTTCTACGTGCTCTACCGTCGCCGGCTCAAGCTTCCGCTGCGCGCGACGAACCGGGCGCCGATCCCGCTGGGCCCCGCGCTCGCGCTCGAGTACCGATCGATCCTCGTCCCGATCGTCGCCGGCCACGAGTCGCGCGAGGCCGTCGAGGTCGCAGCGCGGCTCGCGACCGAGCGCGCGGGCCGGATCGTGCTGCTCCGCGTGATCGTCGTGCCGCTCGAGCTGCCGCTCGACGCCGATCTGACCGAGCAGGTCGAGGAAGCCCATCACCTGCTCGACAATGCGTACGCCGTCGTCGAGCCCTACGGCGTGCGCGCGGTGGAGCGCATCATCCGCGCGCGGCAGGCCGGGCGCGCGATCGTCGACGAGGCGGAACGCCGTGGCACCGAGGTGGTCGTGCTCGGCGCGCGTCGTGGCGCCTACAAGACGATCTTCGGAAGTACTGTCGAGTACGTGCTGAAGAACGCACCGTGCCGTGTGATGGTCGCCGCTGGAAAGAAGGCGGCATGACCATGTATCGGCACCTCGTGCGCACGATCGCCGCCGTGATGATCGTGATCGGGCTCGTCCTGCTCATCCGCACGCTTCAGCAAGGCTTTGGTGTCGGGGTGATCCTCGGACTGCTCTTCATCGGGGCAGGCGTGGGGCGGTTGCTGATGCTGCGGAGAAAGACTTAGTGCGTCCCTCCGAGGTGCCCACCGTGTCCCTGGCGGCTGCAAAGCGGCGCGATGCCGCGTCCTCGGGAGCGCCGGTAGTAACCACTACCGGCGCTCCCTGCGTCCTTGCCTCGCTTGCTTTTCGCTCGCCAGTGACAGGGCAGCACCCCGGAGGGACGCACTAGTGGCGCGGAAGCTCCCCGGCCTGAAGCGCGAGCTCGACGCACGGGCGCTCTACTCGGTCGCCTACGGCGAGATCGCCTCATCGATCTACTTCGCGCTCGGCGTCGTCGCCGCTCACGCGCTCGGGTTCACGCCGATCGTGCTCCTCGTCGTGGGCGCACTGTTCCTGATCGTCTCGTTCTCGTATGCGGAGGGCACGGCCGCATTGCCGGAGACCGGCGGCGCTGCGACGTTCGTGCGCCGTGCGCTCAACGACCTGGCCGGCTTCCTGACGGGCTGGGCGCTCTTTCTCGACTACCTGATCGTGATCGCGCTCTCCGCGCTCTTCCTGCCCCATTACCTCTCGGGCGCGTTGGGCGTCAACGCGCTGGATCGCAACCCATGGGATGTCGTTGTCGCCGTGTGCGTGATCGTGATCGTCGCGGCGGTGCGCCTCGTCAGGCGTCCGTCGTTGTACGGAGTCGGGATCGTCGTCCCGGCACTCGACCTGCTGACCCAGTTGCTGCTCGTCGTGCTCGGGTTCGTGTTCATCTTCTCGCCGCACGCGTTGACAGCGGGCACGCACCTGGGCACGCATCCGACGTGGAGTGCGATCGCCTTTGCGCTGCCGCTTGCGATGCTCGCGTTCACGGGGCTCGAGACCGTCGCGAACCTCGCCGAGGAGGCGCGCACGCCGGGCGTCGACCTCCCGCGCTCGGTCTTCGGCGCAATCGCGACGGTCGTGACCGTCTACGTCGCCATCGCCGTGGTCGCCATCTCCGCCTTCCCCGGCCCGAAGACGGAGCTCGGCACCACCTGGATCCACGCGCCCCTGCTCGGCGTGACAGACCGCTTGAAGGCCGAGCTGCCGTGGGTGCTCGGCGACGTGTTGCGCGTCTACGTCGGGATCACGGGCGCGCTGATCCTCGCTGTCGCGGTCACCACGTCGATCTCCGGCTTCTCGCGCCTGGCCTACTCGCTCGGCGAGCACGGACAGTTGCCGCGAAGCTTCGGTCGCCTGAGCCGGCGTGCGCACGTCTCGCCGCAGGCGATTCTTGCGGCCACGCTCATCTCGTCGACGATCGTGGTCGCCACCTCGTTCCTCAAGAACGACGTCGCTTTCCTCGCCTCGCTGTTCTCTTTCGGCGTACTGCTCGCGTTCACCGCAGCGCAGCTTGCAGTGATCAAGCTGCGGATCGACGAGCCCTCGCTCCCGCGGCCGTACCGCGCGCCGTTCAACGTGCGCATCGGCCACTCGGAGATTCCGCTGCCGGCGATCGTCGGGTCGATCGCGACATTCTCGATCTTCATCGTGGCGCTGGCGACCCATCCGGCGGCGCGGTACGCCGGTCCCGCCTGGCTTGCGTTAGGGCTCGTCGTCTTCGTCGCGGTGCGAATGACTCACGGCGAGGGGCTGATGGAACGCGTGATGTCTCCGGACGAGCTGACGGTCGAGCCGGCGGTGACGTTCAAGAAGATCCTCGTGCCGATGAAGCTCGGGATCATCGGCGAGGAAATGCTCGCCACGGCGATCAAGCTCGCGAGCGATCACGGGGCGGAGGTGCAGGCGCTGCACGTGATCCGCGTCCCGCTCGAGCAGGCGCTGGAGGGAGAAATGATCGAAGAGGAGGAGCGCGCCGAGGCGTCGATCGCGGAAGCGAAGCTGCTCGGCGCCGAGCACGACGTGACGGTGGAGGGTGTCACCGTCCGCGCGCGAGCGATCGGCCACGCGATCGTCGGACGGGCGGAGGAGGTAGGAGCCGACCTGATCGTGCTCGGGTCCGCGCCTCGGTGGCGCCGCCAGTCGCGTTTCTTCTCGCCGACGGTCGACTACGTCCTCCGTCGCGCGCCCTGTGAGGTCCTGATCGTCGCCTTCCCCCAGAGCGTGATGGACGAGGAACTCGCAGCGACCTAGCGCTGAGGAGTACATTCCGCCGCGGTGAAAGCAATCGTGATCGGATGTGGCCGGGTCGGCTCGGACGTCTCTCTCCAGCTACAGGGGTCGGGCTGGGACGTCACGGTCGTCGACGAGAACGAGGACGCCCTCGGCCGGCTCGGCGAGTCGTGGAGCGGGGGGTTCGTCGTCGGGCACGGCATGGATCTCCAGCTCCTCCGCGAGGCGGGGATCGAGGAGGCCGATGCCGTGGTTGTCACGACCGACGGCGACAACACCAACCTCGTGATCGCGCAGGGCGCCCAGAAGCACTTCGAGGTGCCGACGGTCGTGGTCCGCGTGCTCGATCCGGCGCGCGCGCAGTTCTATGCGTCCCGCGGTCTGAGAATCGTCTGCCCGACCTCCGCCGCGATCGAGACCCTCGTTGGCGCGGTGCGGGAAGCCGAAGGGGCGGCCGACTGATGTATCTCCTGATCGCGGGTGGCGGCAAGGTCGGCACGAACCTCACGCGCTCGTTGTTGCGCGGCGGCCACGAAGTGACGTTGATCGAGCAGAGCAACTATCGCTTCGCCCGCCTCGAGACGGAGTTCGAGCACCAGGTGATCCGAGGCGACGCGACCGAGATGTTCGTGCTCGAGCGCGCGGGGATCAAGCGCCCGCCCGACCTGCTGATCGCGGCGACCGGCGACGACGAGGACAACATCATCATCTGTCAGCTCGCACGCGAGAAGTACGGCGTGAGCAACGTGATCGCGCGCATCAACGATCCGCGCAACCAGCCGTACTTCGACCTGCTCGGGATCTCGCCCACGGTGAGCGCCACAGGCGCGATCATGGGACTGATCGAGCACGAGGTCCCGGATCACGGCCTCATCCACCTGCTCGAGCTGCGCAAGGAGAACCTCGAGATCGTGGAGCTGACAATCGACGAGACGGCGAACTCCAAGGGCAAGCGCGTCGGCGCGCTGAAGCTGCCGGAGGGCGCCAGGATCATCTCGGTCGTCCGGGACGGCACCGCCGAGATCCCGGACGAGAACACCCAACTCCAGGTCGGCGACCAGGTCCTCGCGATCCTCGAGCCGGGCAAGGAGGACGAGCTTCGGCACGTCCTCCTCACCGACTGATCACCGACATCTGAACCAGGTTCGAGGGTTGCTGCGGCCCTGCACTCATCAACCTGGTCAAAGGGCGAACCAGGTTGAGAACTAGATCCGAACCTGGTTCGCCGTTTAACCAGGTTCGAGGGTTTCGATCCTGCAGCCCGAGTTCGAGACTCGCTACCGTGGCCCCGTGCGTCGCCCCGCGCCGCCCATCCTCCTTGCCTGGTTCGCCGCCATCGCCGGCGGCCTCTCGATCGTCTCGGCGCTCACGCCCGAGATGGCGAACCGCGTCGACCTCGTCCAGGGCGTGCTGCCGCCGGGCGTCCCGGGCGCCGCCCGCACGCTCGTGCTCGCGCTCGGGCTCGGGATGATCTGGCTGTCGCGTGGCCTCGCCCGTCGCAAGCGCCGCGCGTGGTGGCTCGCGACCGGCATCGTCGCCGCGTCGGCCGTCGCGCACCTCGCCAAAGGTCTCGACTTCGAAGAGTCGACCGCGCACCTGATCCTGCTCATCTCGCTGCTTCGCACGCGCCGCCACTTCGTGGCGCCGGGCGATCCAGCGACGGTGCTGCCGCTCTTGCAGGTCGGCGCAGCGCTCGCGGTCTGCGTGCCGCTGCTCCTCGTCTACGACTACGAGACCGATCGCGAGCATCAGCGCATCGAGCTCGCGTTCCTGCTGGTCATCGGCTCGCTGGCGATCCGGGCGCTCTGGTTGTGGCTGCGACCGCACCCGGTGATTCCGCCGCACGGCGACGACCACGACCGTGCGACGGAGCTCGTGCAGGAGCACGGCAGCGACAGCCTCGCCTACTTCGCGCTCCGCCGCGACAAGAGCTACTTCTTCTCCGCGAGCGGCAGGTCGTTCCTCGCCTACCGCGTGATCGGCGGCACCGCGCTCATCGCCGGCGATCCGATCGGCGACGAGCGGGAGCGCCATGAGCTCGTCGCGGAGTTCGTCCGCGTCGCGCATACGAAAGGCTGGCGGGTTGCTGTCGCAGGCGCGTCGGGCGACGCGCTCGAGGACTACGCCCAGCTCGGTTTCAAGTCGATGTATCTCGGCGACGAGGCGGTAATCAGGCCGAGCGAGTTCTCACTGGAGGGCCGGGCGATCCGGAAGGTGCGGCAGTCCGTGTCGCGCCTCGAGAAGAGCGGCTACGAAGTGCGCGTGCTCTCGACCGCCGACGCCGACGAGACGTTGAAGTGCGAGTTGCGCGCCGTCTCCGAGGAGTGGCGCGGCAACTGGCCGGAGCGCGGGTTCACGATGGCGATGGACGCGCTCTTCCTCTATCCGGACACGGTGCTCGCCGTCGCGATCGCGCCGGACAGGTCGGTCGGCGGGTTCCTGCAACTCGTCCCCTCGCCGGCGAGCGAGGGCTACTCCCTCTCCTCGATGCGCCGCCGCAAGGAGACGCCGAACGGGCTGATGGAGTACCTGATCACCGAAGCGGTCGCCTGGGCGCGCGAGCACGCGGTCACCGAGGTCTCGCTCAACTTCGCCGTGTTCGCCGACTTCCTCGTTGCGGAGGAAGGTGCGAGCCGCACGACCCGGTCGATCCGCTGGCTCCTGCTCAAGGGCGACCGGCTCTTCCAGCTGGAGCGGCTGCACAGCTTCAACCGCAAGTTCTTCCCGCACTGGCGCCGCCGCTACTTCTGCTTCGAGCGCTGGAGCGATCTACCGCTCGCAGGGCTCGCGTACCTGCACGCCGAGTCGCTGCTCACGCCGCCTGGCCCCTGGGTCAAGACCCCGGATCTCACCGCGCAATGAAGAAGCTCGCCCTCATCGTCGGTGCAGCGCTCGTCTTGACGGTCACCGTTGCGGCGCGCTCGAACGCGCTGCACCTGGTGCCGGTTGCACACTTCAGCGCCCCCGTCTTCGCGACGTCGGCGCCGGGCGAGCCCGGCAACCTCTACGTCGTCGAGCAGGCCGGCCGCATCCTGGTCCTGCAGAACGGCAAGTCCCGCGCGACGCCGCTCCTCGACATTCGTCCGCTCGTACAAGCCGGAGGTGAGCAGGGACTCCTGTCGGTCGCGTTCGACCCGGGCTACGCGAAAAACCATCGCTTCTACGTCGACTACACTGATCGCAACGGCGACACGCGCGTGGTGCGCTACACCTCGAACGGAACGACCGCGCTTCCCGGATCCCCGAAGCAGCTGCTCTTCGTCAAGGACTTCGCCTCCAATCACAACGGCGGCCAGCTGCAGGTCGGTCCCGACAAGCGGCTCTACTGGGGGAACGGCGACGGCGGTGGCGGCGGCGACCCGAACCACAACGGCCAGAGCCTCGCCCGTCCGTTCGCGAAGATCATGCGGCTGAACGTCAACGCGCCGAGGGTGTACTGGCAGATGGTCGCCTACGGCCTGCGCAACCCGTGGCGCTTCTCGTTCGACCGTGCGAATGGCGACCTCTACATCGGCGACGTCGGCCAGGGCGAATGGGAGGAGATCGACTACTTGAAGCGCGGTACCGCGGGCCTCACCAACTTCGGCTGGAACCGGTACGAGGGCAAGCACGTCTATGACCCTCACACCGCGCTGCTCGGGCGCGGCACGTACCGGCCGCCCGTCGCGGAGTACTCGCACTCGACCGGAGGCTGCTCGGTGACGGGCGGGTACGTCTACCGCGGGAAGGCCGTCCCGGCCGCCGTCGGCCGATATTTCTACGGCGACTACTGCAGCGGGACGATCTGGAGCTTCAGGATCTCGAAGGGCAAGGCCACCGGGCTGCGCCGTGAGCCGTTCCAGCTGAAGGGCCTCTCGTCATTCGGCGAAGATTCCGCCGGCGAGCTGTATCTGATGTCGGTCGACAGCGGCGCGCTCGTCCGGCTCGCCGGCTAGATCGTCTAGGCACGGCGGGAACGGAGCAGCGCCAGGCCGATCAGCGCGCCGACGCCGTCGATCGCGACGTCTAGCGGCGAACCGTGCCGGCCACGTACGAAGAGTTGGTGTACCTCGTCACTCGCTGCGTACGCGACGGCGAGCGGGAACGCCCACGCGTACGAACCGGTGGCGCGGACGAAAAGCATGGCGAGGATCGCGTACTCCGTCAGGTGCGCGCCTTTGCGCAGCACGAGGTCCAGCGTTCCGAGTCCCGAGCTCAGCGAGGGAATCGACGAGAACGCGAAGATCACGCCCGCCCAGACGAGCACCGGCAACCAGCGAGAGGCCATCGCCCCGCATGGTAGATTCGGCGTCGAAACGGGCGAACGGTGAGGGAACTCCGGTGCAAGTCCGGGACGGTCCCGCCGCTGTAAGGGGAGTTGCTCTTTGCCACCAAGCCACTGGCTGTAGGCCGGGAAGGCGGCGAAGGGGGAGCCTCGAGTCAGAAGACCTGCCGGTCGCCCTCCATACCGAACCCCTCGCGGAAGGAGGATTCGTGGCCAAACGCCTCGTCTTAGTCCTATTTGTGGTTCTCGTTTTGCCTGCGTCGGCATTCGCAGCGACCGTCAAGGTCCGGGTCGAAGGAAAGACGCAGACCCTCTTCGGCCCGACCGAGATCACCGTCACGGCATCGTCCGCACAGGACGCGATCGAGCAGGCGTCGATTCTCGGCGAGCTCTACTACCACGTCACCGTGTCGAGTTTCGGCTCCTACGTCGACCAGGTCGGCCGCTACGGCGGCACCGCATCGAGCGGCTGGGTCTTCAAGGTGAATGACGTCTCGCCGCCGGTCGGTGCCGACAAGGTGACGCTGAAGGATGGCGATCGCGTGCTCTGGTACTACGCGGACTTCGGCCCGACCGGTGGACCACCGACGCTGTACATCAGGGCCGCCGCGAAGGGCTGTTACACGGCGACGGCGTTCGACGACAACGGCAAGTCGGCAGCAGCCAGCGGTCTCACGTGGCACGTCGGCTCGAAGAAGTCCGCGCCGGGGACGGCTGGCACCGCGTACTGCCCCGGCAAGCACACCGGCCTGCTCGTGCGGGCGACGGCCACCGGCGCTGTCCGCTCGAACGCGGTGAAGTGAAACAGGCGCTGTTCGTTCTCGGGCTCGCGCTCGCTCTCGCCGGTTGCGGCGGAGGCGAGCGCGAGCGCGGGACGGCCTCGCACGGCCTTGCGAAACTCTGGGTGACGCGCGACAACGGTGCACACGTCATCTTCGCCGGCAACGTTCCGGCGGGCCAGAACGGCATCCGCGCGGTCGAGCGCGAATTGAAGATCACCACGCGCTACGGCGGCCGCTATCTCCAGTCGGTCAACGGTTTCGAGGGATCGCTGGCCCAACAGCGCGACTGGTTCTACTACCTGAACGGCGTCGACGGCGACCGCAGCGCGGCGGAGGTCACGTTGCGCGCGGGGGACACGCTGTGGTGGGACTTCCGCCGCTGGACCGGCTCGACGATGCATGTGCCGGTCGTCCTCGGTGCGTACCCGGAGCCGTTCTTGCGCGGCTTTCCGGGGATCACGAGCGTCGTCAGCACCGACCGTGTGCTCGCGAGGCGCATCGCGCTGCAGGTGCACGGGACCGTCAACGTGAAGAAGCCGCCGCGCAATTACATCGTGATCGGCGGGTCGTTGCCGCCGGACACCGCGCGTATCCGACCGTTTCGCAAGGGCGTGGTGCTCGAGCTTGGGCGCGCCGTCGCACAGAAGCTGGCCACCGACCCTACGGTGCTTCGCTACCGCTACGGGTTCGAGCAATGAGTCCTGCGCCTGCTGCCGCACTCCTCGCGGCGCTCGCTGTCGCCGCGTTGCTCTCGACGAGCCTCTGGTCGGTCGGGGCGATCGTCACGCTGCTGCTCCTAGTTGCTCTGCGCGCACCCGCGCAGCGCCGCTGGCCGTACCTGATCGGCACGCTGACGACCGCGTTGCTTTTCGTCGTGCTGACGCCGTTCGTCGAGGTGATCGGCACGCACGTGCTGTGGACCGGCCCGACGATCCCCGTGCTCGGCACGCTCGACGTGACGACCGAGGAGCTGCGCAACGGCCTCTTCCAGGGGCTGCGGCTCGCGGCGGTCGGGCTTGCCTTCGCCGTCTACGCGTTGCTGCTCGACCACGACCGCTTGCTCGCGGCCGCGGGCTGGGCGCGCCGCTCCACGGTCGCCGTCGCGCTGGCGACACGGCTCGTTCCGCTGCTCGAGCGCGACGCGCGCGACCTGAGGGTCGCGTTGCGGGGTCGCGGCGTCGAGCTCGGTCCCGTGCGCCAGCTCTCCCCGCTGCTCGCCGGCTCGCTCGAGCGTGGCCTCAATCTCGCCGAGGCGATGGAGGCGCGCGGCTACGGCCGCGCCGGCCGCACGCGCGCGCCGCGCCCGCCGTGGACACTCGTCGACCGCCTCGGCCTGCTCGTCGCTATTGCGATCGTCGTCGTGGGTGCGTTGTGGCTCTAGTTTCCGTCGAGAGCCTGACGTTCTCGTATATCGGTGGTATATCGGTGGTCGACCAGGTGTCGTTCGAGATCGCGGAAGGCGAGCACGTCGCGCTGCTCGGGCCCTCGGGGTCGGGCAAGTCGACGCTCCTGCGCTCGCTCGCCGCACTCGTGCCGCACTTCCACGGCGGCCGGTTCGAGGGCCGCGTTGTCGTGGGCGGCATCGACACGCGCGAGGCACGGCCCGCCGACCTGGCGGGCACCGTCGCCTCCGTCTTCCAGGATCCCGAAGACCAGATCGTGATGAGCAACGTCGCCAACGAAATTGCCTTCGGGCTCGAGAACCTCGGCGTCGATCCTTCGGAGATCTGGCCGCGTGTCGATGAGGCACTCGCGCTCGTCGGCGCGGAGCAGCTTGCGGAGCGTCCGACGGGTGAGCTGTCGGGCGGTGAGCTGCAACGCGTGTCGCTGGCAGCTGCGCTTGCGCTGAAACCCCGGTTGCTCCTTCTCGACGAACCGACCTCGCAGCTCGATCCCGAGGCCGCGGAGGCGTTCTTCGACCTCGTGGAGCAGCTGCCGTGCGCGGTGCTC
>JBKJQL010000100.1:0-4851 GCA_046594035.1 Gaiellaceae bacterium | reverse complement strand
ACGCGCCGGTCGCGCAGAGTCTCCGGCACGTCGCCGGCGACGATGCGCTGCGCGAGCCCTTCCGCGATCGCGGTCTTGCCGACGCCGGGCTCGCCGATCAGCACCGGGTTGTTCTTCGTGCGGCGGGAGAGAATCTCCATCACGCGGCGCACTTCCTCGTCGCGCCCGATCACCGGGTCGAGCTTCCCCTCCTCGGCGGACTCGGTGAGGTCGCGCCCGAACTTCTCGAGCGCCTGGTAGGTCTCCTCCGGATTCTGTGACGTGACGCGACGCCCGCCGCGGATCTTCTCGATCCAGGCTTCGACCTCGCCACGCGATACGGGCTCGATCGCGAGGAACAGATGCTCCGTCGAGACGTATTCGTCGCTGAGGCGCTCGCGCTCCTGGTCGGCCTCGTCGAACACGCGCGAGAGCGCAGACGAGACGCTCGGCTGCTGCTGGCCGCCCTGCACGGACGGCAATGCATCGACCTTGCGGTCGGCGTCCGCGCGCAATCCTTTCCAGTCGCCGAACAGTTCCTGGTCGAGCAGCGCCAGCAGCAGATGATCCGGCGTGATCTCGGGATTGCCGCGCCGGCGCGCGATGTCCTGCGCAGCCGCGACGGCTTCCTGGCTCTTGACTGTCATGCGATTGAAATCCATCTACGACCTCTTCTTCTCTTGTCGAACCGCCGGTGACTGGGGCGGGCGGTAGAGCACGAGGTCGCGCCGGTAATGCCGATGCACCTCGTCGAGCGAACGCCGCATCTCCTGCTCCATGCGTTCCATGCGCACGCGCAACCGTTCGAGCTCGTCCTCCATGTGCAAGACGCGCTCCACTCCAGCGAGGTTGAGGCCCCAGTCCGAGGTCAGGCGCTGGATCAGCCGCAGCCGCTCGACATCGGCGTCGGAATACAGACGCGTGTTTCCGGCCGTGCGCCGCGGGTTCACGAGACCTTTCTGCTCGTAGATGCGAAGCGTCTGCGGATGCATCCCGACGAGCTCCGCTGCGATGCTGATCATGTAGCGGGGGCGGTCGCTGTCGTTCATTCGCCCGCCTGCTGTAGCGCCTCGAGCGCCTCACGCTGCTTCTTGTTCACTTTCTTCGGCACCTGGATCCTGATCCGCGCGAGCACGTCGCCCCGACCGTCACCGTTCAGGTGCGGCACGCCGCGGCCCTTGATGCGCAGGAGCTTCCCGTCCTCTGTTCCCTGCGGGATCTTCAGCTGCACCGAGCCGTCGGGCGTCGGGACCTCGACCTTGCCGCCGAGCGCGGCCGTCGAGTACGGGACGGGAACGGTGACGACCAGGTCGTCACCGCGCCGCTCGTAGATCTTCGACGGCTCGATGCGCGTGATCACGTACAGATCGCCGGCGGGCGCGCCGCCGTAACCGGCTTCGCCCTTGCCCTTCAGCTTGATGCGCGTGCCGTCCTTGACGCCTGCGGGAACCTTCACCGTGTAGCGCTTCGTCCGCCGCTCGCGCCCGCTCCCGTTGCACGTCGCGCACGGCTTCTCGACGATCGAGCCGCGACCGTGACAGCGCGGGCACGGCTCCTGCAAGGCGAACAGCCCCTGCGATGTCGCGACGACGCCGCTGCCTGCGCAGACGGGGCAGGTGACGGGCGCCGACCCCGGCGCGGCACCCGTGCCGTGACACGTGTGGCAGGCGAGCTCGAGCTCGACCGGGATCGTCACCTGCGCGCCTTTCAGCGCATCCTCGAACGCAATCCGCACGTCGACCTCGACATCATTGCCGCGCTGGCCGCGCTGCTGCTGGTGCTGTTGCTGATGACCGCCGCGGTTAAACAAGCCCCCGAAGATGTCGCCGAGATCGAAGTCGGTGAAGTCGTAGGTCGTGCCGCCCGGGTTGAAGCCGCCGCCGGGGCGGCCGTTCGTCGAGCCGACCCTGTCGTACCGCTTGCGCTTCTCGGGATCGGAGAGGACGTCATATGCCCCCTGCACTTCCTTGAAGCGCTCCTCGTTCCCCGTGTTCTTGTCCGGGTGCACCTCGCGGACGAGCTTGCGATACGCCTTCTTGAGCTCGTCCTGCGTCGCGTTCTTCGAGACACCAAGGGACTCGTAGAGGCTCTTAGCCAACGCTGCCGGGGCCTGCCGAGATGACGACGCGCGCGGGCCGCAGCACACGGTCGCCGAGTGAGTAGCCCTTCTGCAGAACCTGGATCACCGAGCCTTCTTCTTCGTCCGACGGCTGCGAGAGGAGCGCCTCCTGCGTGTGCGGATCGAACTTGCCTTCGGTCTGAACCTCGGTGAGGCCCTCCCGTGTGAGCAAGTCGCCGAGCGAGCGGTGCACGAGCCGAACGCCCTCTTCGAGCTGCGCCTCCTCGTGCTGAGCCACCGCTTCAAGCGCACGCTCGAGGTCGTCGAGGATCGGCACTAGCTCTTTCACGAGCCGCTCGTGGGCGCGCGCGGCCAGCTCCTGCTGGTCGCGCGCAACCCGCTTGCGGTAGTTGTCGAACTCGGCCTTCACCCGCTGCAGTGCATCGAGGTACTCGTCGCGCTCCTTGCTCACGCGCGTGAGCTCGTCGACGGCTGCTTCCTCCTCCACGGGCGGTTCTTCGGTGCGTGGTTCTTCGGTACGCGGTTCGTCGGTCACTTGTCGTCGACCACCTCGTACTCGGCGTCCTCGACCACCTCGTCGTCGGAGACGGACGATGAGCCGTCGGCTCCGTTGCCACCGGCGGGCTGGTCGGCAGAGGCCTGCGCGTAGAGCGCCTGTGCCGCCTCCGTCCACGCCTGCTGCAGCGCATCGGTCTTCGACTTGATCTCTGCGACGTCGCTTGACTCGAGCACGCCGCGGAGCTCCATGATGCGGCCTTCGACCGTGGACGCGACGCCGGCGTCGAGCTTGTCGCGGTTCTCGTTCAGCGACTTCTCGATCTGGTACGCGAGCGACTCCGCGCTGTTCCGCGCATCGACCAGCTCGCGCAGGCGGCCGGCCTCCTCGCGGTGCGCGTCGGCCTCCTTCATCATCCGGTCGATCTCGTCCTGGCTGAGCCCGGAGCCGCCTTCGATGCGGACCTGCTGCTCGTTGCCCGTGCCGTGATCCTTCGCGGAGACGTTGATGATCCCGTTCGCGTCGATGTCGAACGCGACCTCGATCTGCGGAACACCGCGCGGTGCGGGCGGGATGCCGACGAGCTCGAACTTGCCGAGCGTCTTGTTGTACGTCGCCATCTCCGACTCGCCCTGGAGCACGTGGACTCCGACGGACGGCTGGTTGTCCTCGGCCGTCGAGAAGACCTCTGACTTGCGTGTCGGGATGGTCGTGTTGCGCTCGATCAGCGGCGTCATGACTCCGCCCTTCGTCTCGATGCCGAGGGACAGCGGCGTCACGTCGAGCAGGAGCACGTCCTTGACCTCGCCCTTGAGCACGCCGCCCTGGATCGCGGCGCCGATGGCGACTACCTCGTCCGGGTTGACGCCCTTGTGCGGGTCCTTGCCGACGACCTCCTTGACCTTCGCCGGAACTGCCGGCATGCGCGTCATACCGCCGACGAGGATCACGTGGTCGATGTCGGCCGCGGTGAGCCCCGCATCTTCGAGGGCCTTCTTCGTCGGGCCGACCGTGCGCTCGATCAGGTCGTGCGCCAGCTCTTCGAGCTTTGCGCGGGTCAATTGCAGGTCGAGATGCTTGGGGCCATCCTGCGTCGCGGTGATGAACGGCAGGTTGATCTGCGTCGTCATCGTCGAGGAGAGCTCGATCTTCGCCTTCTCCGCCGCCTCGTAGAGACGCTGGAGCGCCATTGGGTCCTTCGAGAGATCGATGCCCTGGTCGCGCAAGAACTCCGCGGCCATCCAGTCCACGATCGCCTTGTCGAAGTTGTCGCCACCGAGGTGGTTGTCACCATTCGTCGACTTGACCTCGAAGACGCCGTCGCCGAGCTCGAGCACGGACACGTCGAACGTGCCGCCGCCGAGGTCGAAGACGAGGATCGTCTGGTCTGCGCCTTCCTTGTCGAGGCCGTAGGCGAGTGCGGCCGCAGTCGGCTCGTTGATGATGCGAACGACGTTCAGGCCGGCGATGCTGCCCGCCGTCTTCGTCGCCTCGCGCTGTGCGTTGTTGAAGTACGCGGGGACGGTGATCACCGCGTCGTTCACGGTCTCGCCGAGGTAGGCCTCCGCGTCGGCCTTGAGCTTCTGGAGGATCATCGCGCTGACCTCTTCCGGGGCGTATTCCTTGCCGCCCGCCTCGACGCGCACGTCCTCGTTCTGGCCGTTCAAGACCTTGTACGGGACGATCGTCATCTCTTCGTTGACTTCGCTGAACTTGCGTCCCATGAAGCGCTTGATCGAGAACACAGTGTTCTCGGGGTTTGTGACCTGCTGCCGCCGCGCGGGGGCGCCGACGAGCCGCTGACCGTCCTTCGTGAACGCGACGACGGACGGGGTCGTACGACCGCCCACGGTCATCGAGAACTCGGAGGGCGGCCGCACGACCCCCTCGGTCGTCGCCTTCGCGCAATCCGGCGAGCGCCTCGTCGGCACCGTCGCCAAGCGCCAGGCAGTGACCAATCCGCAGAACACGATCTTCTCGATCAAGCGCTTCATGGGCCGCAAGGAAGCCGAGGTGCACGAGGAGGAGTCGATCGTCCCCTACAAGGTCGTCTCCGGTCCCGGCGGCGACGCGCGGGTCGACGCCGGCGGCAAGCAGCATTCGCCGCCGGAGATCAGCGCGATGATCCTCCAGAAGCTCAAGGCCGACGCCGAGGCGTATCTCGGCGAGACCGTCGACAGCGCCGTCATCACCGTGCCGGCGTACTTCAACGACGACCAGCGCCAGGCGACCAAGGACGCCGGCAAGGTCGCCGGCCTCGAGGTCAAGCGCATCATCAACGAGCCGACGGCCGCAT
>JBKJQL010000036.1:0-12932 GCA_046594035.1 Gaiellaceae bacterium | reverse complement strand
GCCGTGGGCGAGAGGCGGTTGCTGCGCTTCGACGTCCCAGGGGTCGTCGGTGCGGCCCTCCGTCCACGGCCAGCCGAGCCGGATCGCATTCGACCGCGGGAGCCAGCCGTATTCCGTCGGGTAGTTCGTCCCGTAGACGAGGTAGTCGAGCCCGTCGGAGCCGGCGATGAAGGTGTGCTCCAGCTCGTTCGCACGGTGGATGATGCAGTCGCCGGGGCGAACCTCGTGCACCTCGTCGTCCTGCCACGCGAGGCCAGAGCCACCGAGAACGTAGAAGAGCTCCTCGGAGGCCCCGTGCGAGTGCGGCGGCGTCGGCAGCTTCCCCGGCGCGACGCGCACGCGATTCAGGCCGACGGTCTTCGTGCCCGCCGCGCTGCCGAGACGCTGCCAGGTCGCAGCCATCTCGCCCTTGGCGCGATGGTGGCGTTCGACATCGTCCCAGTGCGCGAGACCCACGCGAAGGACTTTAAGGTTTCGTGACGTTGACCGTGAAAGCGCCGCCTCCGGCGAGCCGCTCGACCTTCAGCGTAAACGTGCGCTGCCCGCAGACCTGGTACCGGATCGACCCGCCGCGCATCAGAAGCGTCGAGCCGCTGTAAAGCGCCAGGCGGAGCTTCGACTTCGTCGGTGCGATGAGACGCGCCGTGAACGATCCGTCCAGCTGTGTCTGCACGTTGAACGTCCGCACGACGCCGACGCCGAACGTCCCGCGCAGCTTGACCGTCGTGGGCCCAGCCCACGGCGATGCGATGTCCTGCTCGAGCAGCGCGAGCGCTGTGGCGTCCGGGAAGAAGCTCGGGTGGACGATGTCCCAGCCGATGTTCGTCTGACCTTGCTTCTGCAGGTTGAGCACACGGTAGGCCTCGGCGAAGGCCTCGCCGGAGTTCTGGGTGTAGCGCGTGCCCTCGTCGCCCGGTGACGCGGTGCCGTCCGCCGCCTTCGCGCAGATGTTCTCGTACGACGACCAGCGTTTCGTGCCGTAATCGAGCGCCTGCCACGGTGCGTCGTTGCTGTTGTTCGCGACGTGGTGGCCGTACTCGTGCGTGACGATCTCCTTCGCCGGCGGCTCGTCGAGCTGATCCTCCGGCGAGGCGAAGATCTCCTGCCGCTGCGGGTCATAACAGGCCAGCGCCTGGGCGCCGCAGAGCGACTGGACGGCTGAGAGCGGGATCAGATCGAGCGTGAGATGGGCGAGCTCCGGCCCGTGGACGAGCGTGCCGAGGTAGGTCGCCCAGCCCTGCGGCAGCGCCTGGTCGACCGGATAGCTCTGCGACACCTGGATCTGGACGAAGGATCCGACGCTGTCGCCGGTCGGGTAGGTGCCGCCCCAGGCAAGTGCAGACGCAGGGAACGCCAACGCAACGACCATCACGACGAGCAGGCGCTTCACGCGCACACAGTGACGGGCTTTCCTAAGAGGTGCAATAGGAGGCGGTTAAGGTGCTGTTGTGAATCCCGTCGAGCTCCACATGGTCTCCGATTCGACCGGCGAGACCGCCCAGCGCATCGTGCAAGCGCTGGAGGCGCAGTTTCCGGATCAGGAGTTCCTCGAGATCAGGCATCCGCGCGTCGAGACCGTCGACGACCTGAAGTTGGCGGTCGAGCGGATGAAGGGCCGCGCGGCGGTGATCATCTACACGCTCGTCGAGCCGGACCTGCGTGAGTCCATGCGCACGCTCTGCCGCAACGCCAAGCTCCACTACTGCGACCTGCTCGGTCATCCGATCGAGGCGGTCGCCCGCGTGTCGGGACAGGCGGCGCGGATGAAGCCCGGTGCACGGCCGCCGCTGAACGACGCGTACTTCCGCCGCATGTCGGCGATCGAGTTCGCGGTGAAGTACGACGACGGCGTCGGGTCCGGCCTCAGCGACGCCGACATCGTGCTCGTCGGCGTCTCTCGCACCTCGAAGACCCCGCTGTCGATCTACCTCGGGTATCTGGGGTACAAGACGGCCAACGTCCCGCTCGTCAAGGGAATCGATCCGCCGCCCGAGCTCTTCACGCTCGACCAGTCGAAGATCGTCGGGCTGACGATCGATGCGGAGCGGCTCTCGGAGATTCGCGGCGAGCGTATTCGCTGGATGCGAGGAGACCGCAGCTACGCGAGCCTCGTCGAGATCTACGAGGAGCTCGATTACGCCGCGCAGGTGCACCGGCGGCTCGGCTGCCCGGTGCTCGAAGTCAGCGAGCATTCGATCGAGGAGATCTCGCACCGCATCATCCGCCTCGTCGAGCAGCGCAAGACCGAAGTCAAAGCACTCTCGAAGACAGAGCAGTGAAGCCGAAGCCACCGGTTCCGATGTGGCGCTGGGGCGTCTGGTACTCCGCCCTGGCAGCAGCCCTCGTCCTCTTCTACGGCCTCTTCACGCCGTTCTGGTTCGGCCTGCGTACTCTGGCCTGGATCGCCGAGTTCCGTTCACGCCGCCGCCGCGAGGGGTAGATTCCTCCGGCCTTGGCCGACCGCTTCGTCTATGACTTCAACGAGCCCACCACCGGTGGGCGCGAGCTCCTCGGGGGCAAGGGGATCGGGCTCGCCGAGATGACCCAGATGGGCGTCCCGGTGCCCGCCGGCTTCACGATCACAACGGACGCCTGCCGCGCCTTCATGGCCGCGCGAGCGCTGCCCGCGGGGCTCGAGGAAGAGGTCGACGAGCACGTGCGTCGCCTCGAGGAGCGGACCGGGAAGCGGTTCGGTTCCGACGACGATCCGTTGCTCGTGTCTGTGCGTTCGGGTGCGGCGGTCTCGATGCCCGGGATGATGGACACGATCCTCAACCTCGGGCTCAACGACGAGGCCGCGGAGGGGCTTGCGGCGCGCACCGGGAACGCCCGCTTCGCGTTCGACTCCTACCGGCGGTTGATCCAGATGTTCGGCGAGGTGGTGGAGGGGATCGACGGCCATCGCTTCGAGAGCGCGCTGTCGTCGCTGAAAGCGGGGAGGCAGGACACGGACCTCACTGCCGACGATCTGCGTGCACTCGTGCAGACGTACAAGGCCATCTATCGCGAGGAGACGGGTGACGAGTTTCCGGTGGAGGCCCGCGGCCAGTTGTTGCGCGCTGTGCGCGCCGTGTTCGAGTCGTGGGACACGCCGCGCGCGCAGGTCTATCGCCGCGCACACGACATCCCGGACGATCTGGGCACGGCGGTCAACGTCGTGCAGATGGTGTTCGGTAACAAGGGAGATCGCTCCGGGACCGGCGTTGCGTTCACGCGCGACCCGTCGACGGGCGAGGCGGGCCTGTACGGCGAGTTCCTCGCGAACGCGCAGGGCGAGGATGTCGTCGCCGGCATTCGGACGCCGCAGCCGATCGAGGCGATGCGCGACACGCTGCCGAAGGCGTTCGAGCAGTTCGTCGAGACGATGCGCCGTCTCGAGGAGCACTACCGCGACATGCAGGACATCGAGTTCACCGTCGAGGACGAGCAGCTCTACCTGCTGCAGACGCGCGCTGCGAAACGCACCGCAGCGGCGGCGCTGAAGGCCGCGGTGACGATGGTCGACGAAGGGCTGATCACGCGCGAGGACGCGGTCGGCAGGATCGACCCGGCGCAGCTCGACCAACTGCTGCATCCGATGATCGACCCGAAAGCCTCGCTGGACGTCGCCGCGGAGGGACTGAACGCATCCCCCGGCGCCGCAAGCGGTGGGATCGTCTTCGACTCGGACACGGCGGTCGAGCGCGCGAAGAGCGGGCCCGTGATCCTCGTTCGCTGGGAGACGACGCCGGACGACATCCACGGGATGATCGCGGCGGAAGGGATCCTCACCGTGCACGGCGGCATGACCTCGCACGCCGCGGTCGTCGCGCGCGGGATGGGCAAGCCGTGTGTCGCGAGCTGTCAGGACCTCACCCTGGGCGACGACGGCACAGCAAAGCTCGGCGGGCAGGTGCTGCGCGAAGGCGACGTGATCACGATCGACGGCGGTACCGGCCGTGTGTTCGTGGGGGCGGTGCCTCTGGTGCCGCCGCAGATCAACGACGACTTCGAGACGATCCTCCAGTGGGCCGACGAACAGCGGCGGTTGAAGGTGCGCGCAAACGCCGACAACCCCGAGGACGCCACACGCGCGCGCGAGTTCGGCGCGGAGGGGATCGGCCTCTGCCGGACGGAGCACATGTTCTTCGGCGACGAGCGGCTGCCGGTGATGCAGGAGATGATCCTCGCGGACACCGAGTCGGAGCGGCGCGCGGCGCTCGACAAGCTGCTGCCCTTCCAGCAGTCGGACTTCGAGGGCATCTTCGAGGCGATGGCGGGGCTGCCGGTGACGATCCGGCTGCTCGATCCGCCGCTGCACGAGTTCCTGCCCGAGGAGCACGACGCCACCAGCGACAAGCTGCGCGCGCGCATCCGCGCGCTGCGCGAGTCGAATCCGATGCTCGGGTCGCGTGGTTGCCGGCTCGGGCTGATGTACCCGGAGATCTACGAGATGCAGATCCGCGCGATCGCGCGCGCCGCGCGATCCGTGCAGCAACGCACGGGTGACGCGCCGCTCGTCGAGGTGATGCATCCGCTCGTCGGGTTCCGCGAGGAGCTCGCACGCCTGCGCGAGCTGACGGAGTCGGTGTGGGCCGAGGAGGCGCCCGAGGTCGAGCACCTGGTCGGCACGATGATCGAAGTGCCGCGCGCTGCCTTGCGTGCGGATGAGATCGCAGAGGTCGCGGACTTCTTCTCGTTCGGCACCAATGATTTGACACAAACAGTGCTCGCGTTCTCACGCGACGACGCGGAGGGGAAGTTCCTGACGCACTATCTCGAGGACGGCGTGCTCGAGCGCAACCCGTTCGAGGTGCTGGACATCGACGGCGTCGGCGACCTGATGCGGATCGCCGTCGAGCGGGGGCGAACCACCAAGCCGGAGCTCAAGCTCGGCATCTGCGGCGAGCACGGAGGCGAACCGAGCAGCATCGCGTTCTGCCACGAGCTCGGCCTCGACTACGTCAGCTGCTCCCCGTTCCGCGTCCCGCTCGCCCGCCTCGCCGCAGCCCAGGCCGCTCTGAAGGAATCCGGCGCGGGCTCGTACGTCGCCGCCGGCGGCTAGATTCCCGTACGGGAACAGATCAGACAAGGACATGTCCACAGCGCTGAGATATTACCGATCGGTAATAAATAGTCCAGGGAGATCGCCGTCCAGACTGTCTGTTACCGTACGGTAATAGATGAAAGTTCATTCCCCTTCTGACCTCGGGAAACTCGTGAGAGAGGAGCGCAAGCGTAAGCGGCTCTCTCAAAGCGATGTCGCCCTCGCAGCGAACACAGGCGTTCGGTTCATTAGCGACCTGGAGAACGGGAAGCCGACGAGTCAGCTTGCTGAGACTTTGAGAGTTCTTGGGGCCTTGGGACTCGACCTCTCTATCGCTTCTCGTGGCCAATGACCGACGAAGGTGACGACGAACATCGGCTGATCGTCTTCTTGCACGGGAGACGCTGCGGCGAGTTGCGCCAGTCGAACCGAGGGGTCACTTACGATTTTCGCTACTACGAAGAGTGGCTGCGCGAAACACGATCGCTGTCCCGATCGCTTCCTGTCCGACCAGAGTCATTCGAATACGAAGCTTGTCAGCCCTTCTTCGCTGGCTTGCTGCCCGAGGGTCAAGCACGGGCCGCTGTTGCCCGTGAGTTGCGTCTAAGTGAAGACAACGACTTTTCGCTGCTTCGTGAATTGGGCGGTGAATGCGCGGGTGCCGTATCGCTATTGCCGCCCAAGATTGCGCCCCGCGCACTGAGTGATGACGTCAAGGTGAAGTGGCTGACGGAATCTGAACTCGCGCAACGGCTCAGAGATCTGCCCGCGCATCCGCTACTCGCCGTAGACGGAGAACCGATTCGGCTGTCTCTTGCAGGCGCTCAAGCGAAGGTTCCGTTGTACTCAGAGGATGGAGAGCGATTCGCCATTCCCTTGGAGGGAACTCCGACGACTCACATCCTCAAGATTCCAATTCCGGATCTCACGGATACGGTCTACAACGAGTGCCTCTGTTTGTGGACGGCTGGCCTGATCGGGCTGACAGTCGCAGAGGCATCGCTCTCACGAGCCGAAGACGTTCCCTTCTTGGTGGTCAAGCGCTACGACCGAGAACACGACGCCGAAGGTCATTTGGTTCGAATTCATCAAGAGGACTTTTGCCAAGCACTTGGGTTTCCGCCATCACGGAAGTACGAGGCGGAGGGAGGTCCTCGCGTTGGAGACTCGGCTTCGCTGATTCGAGAGGCAGCCTCCACACCGGCGCGTGATCTTGCGGCGTTCATGGAGACAGTTGTCTTCAACTATTTGATCGGAAATGGTGACGCGCACGGAAAGAACTACTCGCTTCTCTACCGACAGACAGCCACCAGTCTTGCTCCCGCGTACGACCTGATTTCGACGTCCGTCTACGACCGACTCGAGACGAAAATGGCCATGCGGATAGGCGGCGAGTACCGCCCAACATGGGTGAAGGAGCGCCATTGGAGGCGATTCGTGGAAGAAGCCGAAGTCAGCGTGCGATTCATTCGACGGATCACAGAGCTTGCGGAACGGATCCCAGATGCAGTATCGGAAGCTCGAACCTCACTTGAAGAGCGTGGTTTTAGAAGCCCGATGCTTCAGAAGGTCGAGGTCGTGGTGCGTGAGCGAGCAGCGGCAGCTCTGACTGAACTTCGCTAACCAAGGAGCCCCACGAGCTTCTTCGGCGCTGTCATCCGGTAGCTCTCGTCGATCAAGTCGGCGAGCTCATCCCAGTCCTGCCCGACATCGAGGTACGCGCCGATCCAGCCCTTCGAGCCCACGTAGGGCGGGACGAAGAAGCGCGTCGCGTCGTTGCCGACGACGAGCTGCTGCATCCCGGATGGCGCCTTGAACCACACTGACCAGCGGTCGACCTGGTGCAGCGAGTGGCGCATCGCGAAGATCTTCCCGCGCACCTTGAAGCTCGGGTTGCCGACTCCGCCTGCTTCCTCGGCTTCCGGGTACGCGAGGCAGATCGCGCGCAGGCGGGAGAGGCCCTCACTCATACCGAACTGCGATCTCCTCGAGTGGCTTGCGGACGAGATCGGGGACGACGGTGCCGGTCGCCGGATATCCCACGGGAATGAGCACGAAGGGCCGTTCGTTCTCGGGGCGGCCGAGCAGTTCCCCGAGAAATCTCATCGGTGACGGCGTGTGGGTCAGAGCGCACAGCCCAGCGACCTGGAGCGCGGCGAGCAGGTAGCCGACGGCAATGCCCACGGATTCGCGGACGTAGTAGTGCTTCACCTTCTGGCCGTCCGAGCCGTACCGCCAGGCCTGCTCGAAGACGACGATCACGTACGGCGCGTCGGTGATGTGGGTCTTCACCCAGTCGGTGCCGATCGGTTCGATCGACTGTTTCCACTCGGCGGTCGCGCGGCGGTCGTAGAACTCGCGCTCTTCCGCTTCGGCGGCTACGCGCATGCGCTCCTTCAGCACCGGGTCGCTGACGACGGCAAAGGTCCACGGTTGCTGGTGAGCCCCGGAGGGGGCTGTGCCGGCCACCTCGAGCGCGTCGTCGATCAACTCACGCGGCACCGGCTGCGTCGAGAACGTCCGGACCGAGCGTCGAGCCCGCATCGTCTCCAGGAAGGCGCGTGAGCGCTCCCTCGCCTCGGCGAGATCCAGGGGCTCCCACTGCAATGGGACGGGCGAGTAGGCGGAGTCTCCCTCGCCGCCGTTGCTCATCCGAGCGTGGGGGTCACTGGTACTTGCGCACCTTGGCGTACGCAACGATCACGGACGCAGCCGACAGCGCGAGCACCGCGGCGATGCTGTAGAGCGCCGACCGTTGGAACTTCAGCAGCGCGAGCATCAGGATCATCCCGCCGATCAGTCCGCCGACGTGGCCGCCGACGGAGATCGTGTTCGAGAACGCGAAGGTGATCACCAGGTTGATCACGATCAGGCCCGCGACCTGGCCGCCCGTCGCGATGTGCCGGCGGCGCTCCAGGATGAACAGCCCGCCGAGGATCCCGAAGATCGCGCCCGATGCGCCGACCGTCGGCGAGAGCGGGCTCAGGACGAGCGCGCCCGCCGAGCCGGCGAGGCCCGAGGCGAGAAAGAGCAGCAGGAAGCGCCAGCGGCCGATCACCTGTTCCATGATCGAGCCGACGAAGTACAGCGAATACATGTTCACCGCGAGGTGGAAGAAGCTCGCGTGGAGGAACATCGCGGTGAACAGGCGCCACCACTCGCCGTGTGCGACACCCAGTGGCTGACCGCTCGCCGAGACGTAACCGCTCGCGAAGAGCGAGCCCTTCTCGAAGATCGAGTTGTTGGTGAACGAGGCGCTATTGCCACTCGCCAGCTCGACGAGGGCGACGGCGACGCAGACGCCCATCAGCCCGATCGTCACCACGTTCGCTTGCCGTCCCCCGACGCCCGTCACAGCGCGTTCCGCCGCCTGCGTCACTTTGTGGATCCCTTGCGGCTTGCCCGAGTGCTCGGGGCAGCGGATCCCGACCGGCGCCGGCGTCATGCACTCGTAACAGATCGGGCGATCGCATTCCGAGCACGAGAGGCCCGTCTCGCGGTCGGGGTGCCGGTAGCAGTGCCGGGGTGCGTCCATCGGGCTAGCGTATCGGCGGGTGAAAGCAGCAGACCGAAGGAGGCAACATGGGCGAAGCCGACAACCTGTTCGGGGACGAGCACGTCAGGGTGTATCGCGAGACCGGCGGAGAGACCGGCCACATCTGGAAAGAGGGCTCGACGATCGTCCTCCTGACGACGACGGGGCGGACGAGCGGTGAGCTGCGGACGACGCCGCTGATCTACGCGCAGGACGGCGACCGGTACGTGATCGTCGCGTCCAAGGGCGGGGCACCGGAGCATCCCGGGTGGTACGAGAACCTCTCGAAGACTCCGGAAGTCCAGCTGCAGGTGAAGGACGACATCTTCCCGGCTCGCGCGCGCACGGCGGAGGGCGAGGAGCGGGAGCAGCTCTGGCGGAAAGCGAACGAAGTCTGGCCGCACTACGACGAGTACCAGACGAAGACGGATCGGGAGATCCCGGTGGTCGTCCTAGAACGTTCGGCCTAGCACCGTGCCGGCGTAGACCGCCGCGATCCCGATCACGACGCTGCCGATCGCGTAGGCGAGCGCGACGGCAGCGTCGCGGGACTCGAAGAGCGTCAATGCTTCCTGCGCGTACGTCGAGAACGTCGTGTAGCCGCCGATCACGCCGACGACCATTCCGATGCGGATCCACGCGGGCAGGTGGTGGCGGTCGACGAGGCTCGCGCTGATCACGCCGATCAGGAAGCAGCCGGTGATGTTGATCGTGAAGGTCGCCCACGGAAAGATCGAGAAGCTCCGTTGCTCGATCAGTCGGTCGAGCGAGTAGCGCGCGGAGGCTCCGAGCGCGCCGCCGAGCGCGACACCGACGATCACAGGCATGCGCGAGAGACTAGAGGCTAGAGCAGGTAGACCCAGACCAGCCAGATCACGAACGCGACCGCGCCGACGACGAGAGCGGCCGTCGCGATGTTGGCGTAGAGCCGGTCGTCCGGCGTCTCGTCAGGGTCCCGCCCGGGAGTGACCGCAAGCGCCACGGCCCCGAGCCTAGGCGATCAAGGCTCAGGTTTCTACGGAAGTTGGCGGAAGTTGACAGGGGAACGTGTGTTCGTGTAGAACATACGTTCCCGTGATCGCCGCAATCGTCATCCCCGCCTTCGATCTACGGGCCGCGCTCCGCCTTCAGCCGCGGTTGCAGGCGCGGGCCGCGGCCCTGGCGCCCCTGCCCGGGACGGAGCCGCTGGTCGGCTCGGTGACGGGCCTCGCGGAGGCCAAGGGCGTTCGGCCGGGGATGCGGCTCGGAGAGGCGCTCGCGACCTGTCCTGAGCTCGAGCTGGTGGAGCAGGACCCGGCCACGGCCGAGCAGGCCTGGGAGGAGATCCTGCGGCGGCTCGAGGACGCCGGGTTCGCGGTCGAGCCGGCGGAACCGGGGACGGTGTTCTTCGAATCGAAGGGCGTCGAGCGCTTGTACGGCGGGCTCGAGCCGGCGCTCAAACGGGCACTCGCAGCGGTCGGCGGGGTCTGGGACGCGCGGGCAGGCGCTGCGGAGCGGCGGTTCGCGGCGCTCGCAGCGGCGAACGTCGCGCGGGCGGGGCAGGCGCTGATCGTCTCCGACGACCGCGCGCGCTCCTTCCTCGCCCCGCTGCCGCTGACGCTCCTGCCGCTCGAGCGGAGCCGCTACGCAGAGCTCGAGGAGCTCGGGGTGCGAACGATCGGACAGCTTGCTGGGCTACCGGGCAGTGCCGTCGCCGAACGGTTGGGGCCGGACGGACGGCGCGCCTGGAGCCTGGCGAGAGGAGAGCAGGACGGGAAGGTGGCGCCGAGACGGCCGGCGCTCGCCCTCTACGAGACGCTCGAGTTCCCGGAAGCAGTCGGCAACGAGCTGACGCTCCGGCGAGGGCTCGCGGTGTTGCTCGATCGCCTGCTCGCACGGCCGGAACGCGCGGGGCGGCCGCCGAGGAAGGTCGCGGTGTGGGCGCGACTGGTCGGCGGCGCCTCGTGGCGCCGGACGGTGACGCTGCGCGAGGCGACGGCCGACCCGGTGCGGCTGCGCGCCGCGCTCGGTTCGAAGCTCCTCGAGCTGCCGGCGCCCGCGCTCAAGCTGCGGCTCGAGTTCACGGAACTGGCCGAGCACACCGGCGAGCAGCTCGAGCTCGTCGCTGCCGCGGGAGACGTCGTCAAAGGGCAATTACGGGAAGGCCTGCGCCAGGTGAAGGCTGCCGTCGGCTCAGGTGGGGTCTCAACGGTTGTGGAGGTTGCTCCGTGGTCACGCATCCCGGAAGCACGCGCACTGCTCGTGCCGCGCGACGACTGAATGCACCGCGCCCGGCGCTCGTCGAGGCGCACGCCGACGGCACGCCGCGGCGGATCAACCGGCAGAGCGTCGGCACGGTGCGCGAGGAGTGGCGCGTCGTCGACCGTTGGTGGACGGAGGAGCCGGTGCACCGCCGCTACTTCGACGTCGTCCTGGAGACGGGAGAGAACGCGGTCGTCTACCGCGACCAAGACGCCGGCTCGTGGTTCATGCAGCGTGCTTGATCCGCACACTTCTATGGCGCTTGGCATGACCGTTCGAGCCACGATCGGGGTCAGACCCCGGTCGTGGCTTGCAAGGACAACGTGGCTGCATGAACACGAGGTTCTGTTGTCGTGCATGTCCAGAGGGGCACGGCGGTTCAGGACACGACCGGGGTCAGACGCCGGTCATGTCCGGTTCGGCCGATGAACTTTGCGTCGCGTGACGCGTTTCCCGCCCGCGGCGGCGTAGGAGAAGACGGAGGACGATTTCCGCTCGGTGGCGGACGCGAACTGGTGCCGGGCCCGACCGGGCCCGGCACCAGGCCAAGCGCTCCGTATGTCGAGCTGCACGCGCACTCGGCGTACTCGTTCCTCGACGGTGCATCGCAGCCGGAAGAGCTTGCGGCGCGCGCGTCCGAGCTCGGCTATGACGCGTTCGCGCTCACCGACCACGACGGCGTCTACGGGTCGCTCGAGTTCGCGCACGCGGCGAAGCACTTCGGTGTCCGCCCGATCACCGGCGCAGAGGTGACGCTCGGCGGCGGCGCGCACGTGACTTTGTTGTGCGAGACGCAGCGAGGCTACGCGAACCTCTGCCGCATCCTCACCGACGCGCACGCTCGCACGCGTGTCCCGGGGAAGGAGCGCGACCTGCTGCCTGCCGAGACGTCGATCGACGTTCTCGAACGGCACGGAGAGGGCCTCGTCGCGCTCTCCGGCTGCGCACGGAACGGGATCGGCTCGGCGGACCCGAAAGCAATGTCACGGCTCGCGCGTGCGTTCGATCGCGCGTTCTACGTCGAGCTGCAACGTCCGTACGAGCGCGGCGATGCACGTCGCAACGCCCAGCTCGAGGAGCTCGCGCGCTCGCTTCGCGTGCCCACGGTCGCGACCGGCGACGTGCATGCGCACAATCTCCGGCGTGCGCGGCTGCAGGACGCGCTCGTCTCGATCAAGCACCGTACGTCACTCGACGGCAGCGAGCGCGAGCGGCGCGGTAATCACGAGAGCGTGCTCCTCTCTCCGGAGGAGATGCTCGAGCGTCTCCCGCGCGCTGCGGCGCAGCGCACGCGCGAGATCGCCGACCGGTGCCAGTTCGACCTGACGGAGGAGCTGGGCTACCGCTACCCGGACTTCTCCGACCGCGTCGATCCCGCCGACGTACAGCTGCGTCAGATCTGCGATTCGGCCTTCGCCGACCGATACGCGAATGCAAACGGGCACAAGAAACGCGCACGGCAGCGGCTCGAGGACGAGCTTGCGTTGATCACCCGGATCGGGCTCTCCGGCTTCTTTCTCCTGCACTGGGAAGTGCTCGAGCTGGCGCGCGCGTGCGCGCTCGAGGTGCGCGGCCCGGGCAGCCCGCGGCATGCGCTGCCCCCGGGGCGCGGCCGCGGCTCGAGCGTGGGCTCGATCGTCTGCTACCTGACGGGGCTGTCGCACGTCGATCCCGTCGAGGCCGGTCTTTCGCTCGGCCGGTTCATCAACGACGAGCTGGCTTCCGTGCCCGACATCGACCTCGACTTCCCGCGCGACATCCGCGAGAAGCTGATCGTTCGTGTCACCGAGCGCTACGGCCGCGAGCATGCGGCGCTCGTCGCCAGCTTCTCCACCTATCGCAGCCGCGGCGCGATCCGCGACGTCGGCAAGGCACTGGGGCTGCCGTTCGCCGAGCTCGAGCGCCTGGCACGCATCACCGACGGCTGGGATGCGACGCGCATCTCCGAGGAGGTCGACGGCATGCCCGGCACGCACGCGGGTCCGCGCTGGGACGCGTTCCGCGAGTTGACCTGCGAGATCTCCGGCCTGCCGCGGCATATCAGTCAGCACCCGGGCGGGATGGTCATCTCGACGCGGCAGGCCGGAGATCTCGCAAGTCAACTCGCGGAACGCGTCCCAGCGCGGCCCC
>JBKJQL010000238.1:0-7919 GCA_046594035.1 Gaiellaceae bacterium | reverse complement strand
GGACTATGGGATCGAAGCGGAGGTCTACGTGACCGCGCCGGGCGCCGAGATCGAGGAGGGTCACGAGCTCGTGCAGGCGGTCGACGCAGCGCACGAGGAGGTCTTCGGCGAGACGCCGGGCCGCGACGTGACCCGCTGGTTCAGCGACGCGTCCGCGTTGACGCGGTACGGCATCCCGACCGTCAACTACGGCACGTCCACCGGACTGATGGACGTGGAGATGGGCGAGAATCTCGACGTCGACGGACTCGTCAAGACGGCCGAGACGTATGCGCTCGTCGCGCAGAAAGTGTGCGCGTGAAGCTCGTCACCTATGACGACGGGAAGGTCGGCCGCGTCGAAGGCGAGGAGATCGTCCGGCTCGACGCACCGACGATGCGCGAGTACTTCGAGCGCGGGGGCGCCGACGACACGACCGAGCGCACCGCGCTCGCCGATGCGAAGCTGCGCGCGCCGATCATCCCGAAGAAGCTCTTCCACACGGCGGGCAACTTCCGGGAGCACGAGGAAGAGTCGAAGAACGTCGACTGGACGCACCAGATCGCGCCGTGGATCAACTTCTTCCAGAACGTCGACGCGATCATCGGCCCTGAGATGCCGGTGATCTATCCCGAGCACCTCACCGAGGAGCTCGACTACGAGCTCGAGCTCGCCGTCGTCCTGAAGAAGGCCGGGAAGTGGTTCCCGCCGGAGGAGGCGATGGACTACATCGGCGGCTACGTGATCTTCAACGACATCACCGCGCGCGACATCCAGCGCGGGGAGATGCGCTCCGGCGTCTTCAGCTTCTGCAAGGCGATCGACACCTTCTGTCCGCTCGGCCCGTGGATCGTCACCCCGGACGAGATCGGCGACCCTCATGACCTGGCGATGGAGCTGCGGGTCAACGGGGAACGGCGGCAGGAGTCGCACTCGAGCCGGATGAGCGTGACGATCCCGGAGATCCTCTCGAACTTCTCCGCGCTCGGGTACTCGGCCGGTGACGTGCTCTCGACGGGAACGGTCGCCGGCGTCGCGGGCTTCAAGTCGAAGGAGGAGCGCGAGCTGCTCTACCTCAAGCCCGGCGACGTGATCGAGGCGGAGATCGAGAAGATCGGAGTCCTGCGCAATCCGGTCGTCTCCTGGCAGGAAGGTCACGGCACCCCGCCGCTGCCGCGCGTGCGGCCGTGGGGCGAGGACACCTAATAATGTGGCCTCGCGACGACGCGAAGCTCGACCGCGTCCGTGCGCTGATGGCGGAGCGTGAGCTCGATGCGCTTGTCGTGCGCGCTCCCGACAACGTGCTCTACCTGACGAACTTCTGGGGCATGAAGGGCTACGACGCGTGCGTCTTTCCCCGCGAGGGCGCGCCGGTTTTGATCTCGATCGAAGCCTCCGAGGAAGACGTCGCACGCACGGCGTGGCCGGGCGACGTGAGGCTCGTGCAGGGCTATGCGCCGAACGACCCGCGTCCGGTTCCCGCGCGCACGCTCGACGCTGCGCTCGAGCTGTCGAGCGGCTACGAGCGGATCGGTCTCGAGCTCTCGATGGGAACGCAGGCGACCGACCGCATGGTCGGCGAGCCGACGACGTTCACGAAGGGGTGGTTCGACGCCTGGCCTGCCGCGCAGGACGCAATGTCGGTTCTCGTGCCGGCGCGCTCGATCAAGACCGCGCAGGAGCTCGAGCGGATTCGGATCGCCAACGAGATCTGTGGCGCTGCGATGGAGCACGTGCGCGGCGAGATCAAGGTCGGGATGAAGGAGAGCGAGGTCGCCGCGATCTGGCAGGGCTTCGTGCACGGGCAAGGCACCGGCTGGGAGGGAAAGGTCGAGCTCGCGTTCGGCTTCTCGCTCATGTGGGCGGGGCGGGGAATCAAGACCTTCACCGCGACGGGTGACCTGCCGGTCGTCGAGGGTGAGCCGACGCTGTTCGAGATCTGGGTCTGCGCCGACGGGTACTGGGCCGACCATACGAAGCTCCTCTGCATCGGAGATCTGCGCGCCGATTACCGCGAGCTCGAGGTGGGTTTGTTGGCGGTCTACAGGAGCGCGATCGACTACTGCGAGCCGGGCGCGGAGCTGGCCGGCCTCGACCTCCTCGTGCGCAACGGGATCGAGGAGCTGGGCTACCCGGGCCAGCCGTCGCACCCGATCTGTCACGGCATCGGCGCGCGCGCACACGAGCCGCCCTACGCGCACCAGGCCGGTGGTGGCACGATCGAGGCGGGCATGGTGCTCGCGATCGAGCCCGGGTGCTACTGGGACGGCGGCGGCGGCCTGCGCGTCGAGGACAATTTCCTGATCACCGAGACGGGAGCCGAGAAGCTCTCGCCGTTCCCGGATGGAGTGGTGTTTGTCTGACCTGATTTGGACCGGTTCGTTGAACGACGCGTACGCGATCGGCGGGCGCGTCGGGCTATACGACACGACGTTGCGCGACGGAGAGCAAACGGTCGGAGTCGTCCTCGACCCCGACCAGAAGCTCGAGATCGCACGGCTGCTCGACGACCTCGGGGTCGACCGGATCGAAGCTGGTTTCCCGCGCGTCTCCGACGACGATTGGAAAGCCGTCGAGCGGATCGCAGGCGCCGGATTGCGCGCAGAGGTCTGGGGCTTCTCCCGCGCCGTGCCGGCCGATCTCGAGGCCCTCGTCGAGCTGGGCGTGGGTTACTCGGTGATCGAGTCGCCGATCTCCGACCGCAAGCTGGAGGCGATCGGCGTTTCGCGCGAGAAGATGCTCGACCGCATCACGAGCGCCATGGGCTTCGCGGCCGAGCACGGCATTCACGCTGCGTTCTTCGGGGTCGACTCGTCTCGTGCCGAGCGCGACTTTTACGACGCGGTCTACACCTCGGCCGTCGAAGCCGGTGCGAAGGAAGTCGTCGTCGTCGACACGATCGGCATCGCGTCTCCCGAAGCCGTGGCGGAGCTCGTCGGTCATACGGTCGAGCTCGTCGACGTGCCGGTGCACTTCCACGGGCACAACGACTTCGGCGTGGCGACCGCCAGTGCAGTCGCCGCCGTGCGTGCAGGTGCGTCGTACGTTCATGGAACGATCAACGGGATGGGCGAGCGCGCCGGCAACGCGGACCTGGGAGAGGTCGCGTTGACGCTGCGCGCGCTGTACGGCGTCGAGTCGAACCTGAAGCTCGACAGGATCCGCGCCGTGTCGGCGCGGGTGCGCGAGCTCTCCGGGTACGAGCTCGAGCCGTGGAAGCCGGTGACGGGCGACACGCTGTACCGCCGCGAGAGCGGGGCCGTCGCATCGCAGTTCCACGATCCGCAGTCGATCGAGCCGTATTCCTCGGAGCTCGTTGCGACCGCCCGCTCGATCGTGCTCGGCAAGAAGAGCGGGCTCGACTCGATCCGGATCAAGGCGGAGGAGCTCGGCCTCGAGGTGCCCGAGGAGCGGCGCGCCGAGGTGCTGGCCGCGGTCAAGAAGCTCGGCGCGGAACAGCGCCGGCTCGTCACCGACGAAGAGTTCAAGGGGATCGTTGGCCGAGCATGACGCCGTAATCGTCGGCTCGGGCGTCAACGGCCTCGCCTGTGCCGCGCTGCTCGCGAAGGGCGGCTGGGACGTCTGCGTGCTCGAGCGCAACGACTGGTTCGGCGGCGCGATCAAGTCCGCTCATCTCACGGCGCCGGGGTTCTTGCACGACGTCTACAGCGCCTGGCACCCGCTCTGGGTCGGCGGCCCCGCACACGCGCAGCTCGGCGACGACCTCGCGCGGCATGGGCTCGAGTACCTGAACACCGAGCTGCCGACCGGCACGCTCTATCCCGATGGGGAGAGCGCATTCCTGCTGCGCACCGCGGAGGAGAACGCGCGGGAGCTCGACCGGCATCACCTCGGTGACGGCGAGGCGTGGCTCCAGTTGCTCGGGGAGTTCTTCCCGAACGCGGACCTCGCATTCGGAGTGCTCGGGACGGAGCTGTGGTCGAAGCACGGTGCTGCGCTCGCGCTGAAGGCGGTTCGCCGCCTCGGCAGAGAAGGCGCGCGTGATTTCAGCGGCAAGCTGCTCGTCAGCGCCCGGGACTGGCTCGAGGAGGCGTTCGTCTCCGAGCGCGCGCATGGACTGCTTGCTCCGTGGGTCCTGCACACCGGTCTCGGGCCGGACGCAGCGGCGTCCGGCTACATGGCCCAGGTGATCGCAGTTGCGGTGCAGGAGGGTGGCATGCCGATCCCGCGTGGCGGCGGCCGGAAGCTTGCCGACGCGTTGGTCGCCTACATCCGCGAGCAGGGAGGAACGTGCGAAACCGGTGCCGAGGTCCAGAGCGTGTTCCCGAAGGGCGTGCGTACCGCCGACGGCACGATCGTCGGCGCACGCCGCGCCGTGGTCTGCAACGTCACGCCGCGGCAGCTCTACGGCGACCTGCTCGAAGGGCAGGAGCGGCCGCGCTTCCGGTACGGCAGGTCGGAGATGCAGATTCACTTCGCACTCTCCGAGCCTCCACGGTGGGACGGCGACGAGCGTCTCGGCGGCACCGCGATCGTGCACCTCACGTCCGGTCTCGACGGCGTGTCGCGTGCGGTGAACGAGGCCGACCGCGGTTTGCTCCCAGCCGAGGCGACGGTGGTCGTCGGGCAGCCGCTGACGATCGACCCCTCGCGCGCGCCGGCCGGCAAGGGGATGCTGTGGGTTCAGCTCCAGGAGCTGCCGTGGCAGGTGAAGGGCGACGCGGCGGGCGAGCTCGACGTTGGTGCGGGCATCTGGACCGACGACCTGCGCGAGCGCTACGCGGACCGGATCCAGGCGCGCATCGCGCGGCACATCACGAACTTCGAGTCGGCGCTCGTCGCGCGCACCGCCCTGTCGCCGGCCGATCTCTGGAGCGCGAATGTGAACCTCGTGCACGGCGATCCGTATGGCGGCTCACTCGCGCTCGACCAGAACTTCCTCTGGCGCTCACCGCACAAGACGCCCGTCGACAAGGTGTGGCACATCGGCGCCTCGACGCACCCGGGCCCGGGCCTTGGCGGCGGCTCGGGCGCGCTCGTCGCCGCGCAGCTGCTCGAGCCTTCGTTGCCGAAGCGGCTCGTCGGCCGCCTCAAGCGCTCGACGTGACCCAAGGGGCCATGGCCGGTGCCTGGCACCGGTCGTGACCCAACGAGACATCCCGCGGGCACACTGAGCGCGTGCCCTTCGAGCTCAGCGTCCTCGACCAGTCGCCGATCTCCGCGGGCTCGGTCGGCGGTGACGCGCTGCGCAACTCGATCGACCTCGCCCAGCACGTCGAGACCATGGGTTACGTGCGGTACTGGATCGCGGAGCACCACGGCACGCCGATGCTCGCGAGTGCCGCGCCGGAGATCCTGATCGGCGCCGTCGCCGCTGCGACTTCACGGATCAAGGTCGGAAGCGGCGGCGTGATGCTGCCGCACTACAGCCCGCTCAAGGTCGCCGAGGTATTCAGCATGCTTGCGGCTCTGTATCCCGGACGCATCGAGCTCGGCATCGGCCGCGCGCCCGGCAGCGACCAGGAGACGATGTTCGCGTTGCAGCGTGACCGTCGACAGCGCTCGCCTGACGACTTCCCCGAGCAGCTCGCCGAATTGCTCGCCTACCTCGAAGACGACTTCCCCGACGGGCATCCGCTCGCGCGCCTCGCGGCGCTGCCGGGCGGCGCCGAGCTGCCGGAAGTGTGGCTGCTCGGCTCCTCGCCCCAGAGCGCGATCTGGGCGGGCGAGCTCGGTCTGCCGTATGTGTTCGCGGACTTCATCAACCCCGCGGGCGCGGAGATCGCACAGCTCTACCGCGACCGCTTCGTCCCGTCACGCCGCCGTGCCGAGCCATACGTCGGCGTCGCCGTCTCGGTCGTGTGCGCAGAAACGGACGAGGACGCCGAGCGCCTGGCTTCGAGCTCACGGATGGCGATGACGCTTCTGCGGCAGGGCCGGCTGATCCCCGTGCCTCCCGTTGAGATCGCGCTCGCGTTCTTCGAACAGAATCCGCCTCCGGCCGGGCGACGGGCCGTCGTCGGCGCGCCGGCCACCGTGCGGGCGGGGCTCCAGGAGGTCGTGGCCGCCTACGACGCGGCCGAGGCGATGGTCGTGACGATCACCCACGGGCACGAGGCGCGGCGGCGCTCCTACGAGCTCGTGGCCGCGGCCTTCAGCTAGAGGCTTGACCCGCCGCCGGCGGACCGCCCCGCTATCGTCGGTCGGGCGTCGCCCAGGCGCAGCGCCCGCAGTCGCGGCGTTTGTTTCACCTCTTCAATGACCAGGAGCATCCGCCTACGGCCGTGGCAGAAGGCCGCCCTCGACCAGTTCGTCGAGGCCCAAAAGCCCGACTTCCTCGCGGTTGCGACACCCGGCGCCGGTAAGACGACCTTCGCGCTCACCGCCGCGCGGCACCAGCTCGCGGGCCGGCCCGCGCGGCTGATCGTCGTCGCTCCGACTGCGCACCTGAAGGTGCAGTGGGCGCGTGCTGCGGCTGCGTTCTCGCTGCACCTCGATCCGGCCTGGCCGGCCGCCGACGGACGCCTGCCCAGCGACATGCACGGAATCGTCACCTCCTACCAGCAGGTCGCGAGCAGCGCGACGCTGCTGCGCCGTCTCTCGCAGGACGCATTCGTCGTCTTCGACGAGCTCCACCACGCAGCCGACGACCGTGCGTGGGGCGCCGCGATCCAGGAGGCCTTCGCGCCCGCGCGGCGGCGCCTTGCACTCTCGGGCACGCCGTTCCGTTCCGACACGCGCGCGATCCCCTTCGTCTCCTACGAAGGCGACGAAGCGGTGCCCGACTTCGAGTACAGCTACGGCGACGCGCTCGCCGACCGCCGCGTCGTGCGGCCCGTCTACTTCCCGACGACGAACGGTCAGATGGAGTGGGCTGCACCCGACGGTTCGATCCATTCCGCGACGTTCGATGACCGCCTCGACACCGCGCGGACGAGCCAGCGTCTGCGCACCGCGCTCTCGCTCGACGGCGAGTGGCTGCCGAGCGTGCTGCGCACCGCACACGCGCGGTTGACCGAGGTGCGGCGTGAACAGCCCGACGCAGGTGGGCTGGTGATCGCCACCGACCAGGATCACGCGCGCGGAATCGCGGAACTGCTCCGGACACGATTTAACACGTCCGCGCGCGTCGTCACCTCCGACGACCCGCTCGCCTCCGCCGGGATCGCGGAGTTTGCGGCGGGCTCCGATCCGTGGCTCGTCGCCGTGCGCATGGTCTCCGAAGGCGTCGACATCCCGCGTCTGCGCGTCGGTGTCTACGCCACCACCACTTCGACGGAACTGTTCTTCCGGCAGGCTGTCGGACGCCTCGTCCGCTGGACGCGGGGCGTTCCGCGCCAGCGCTCGTGGCTGTTCATCCCCGACGACCCGAGGCTGCGTCGCCATGCCGCCGGCGTCGCAGAGCAGCGGCGTCACTCGCTCCGCCGTCGGGACATCGAACCGCGGGTCGAGGGAGAACAGGAACGAGAGCCCGGGGACGAGGAGCAGATGTCCCTCTTCGCAGCCCTCTCCGCCGTCGCCACCGACGCCTCCGATCCGTCGGGCGACTACGGCGACGAGCCCGAGCTCGACGACGGCCCGAACGACGAGATCGAGTTGATGCTCGCGCCGCTGCCGCCGCTCACGGGTGGAGACGACGTGGGAACGGCGACGCTCACACGCCGTGAGGAGAAGAACGAGCTACGCGATGCGAACGCGAAGGTCGCGCGCGAGCTCGTTCGCCGTACCCGCATGACGCACGGTCAGGTGAACGCCGAGCTGAACCGGCTCTCGAAGGTGCGCAAGGTGTCGGAGGCAACGATCGACGAGCTCGAACGTCGGCTCGTCGCTGCGGACAAATGGTTGGCCAAGACGTGAAACTCTCGAATCTGGTTCGGCTGGCACCGAATCAGGTTCGGCTCAGCCCCCCGCCAGCTTCACGACGTAGCCCTGCGTTTGCAGCCGCTCCGCGATCTTCTCGCGGTGGTCGCCCTGGATCT
>JBKJQL010000166.1:0-3703 GCA_046594035.1 Gaiellaceae bacterium | reverse complement strand
CGGCGCTCTTGCAGGTCGATCAACGCCGGCGCGTCGTAGCGACGGCGCAGGTCGGCGAAGCGGTCGGCGGGCGGGACGGGCGTCGGTCCCTTCATGCAGGCGTCGGCCAGCGCCGCGCACGTCTCTTCCCACGTCAATTCGTCGATCGCCTGCACGGCGAAGAAGCGATCGATCTCGGCGGACGCGATTCCCGCCGCCGACAGCTCGGCGCGCGACGCGCCCTTCGTAAAATGGGTGATGCAGGCAAAGGAGTACGGGGCCAGCGGCGTCTTGACGAGGTGCTCGACCCCGACGATCTGGTGGTCGGCGTGGCGGCCGAGCGCGCGGCCAATGTCGTGGAGGAGCGTGCCGACCGCGGCGGCGTCGACGTGGACGGGCACGCCCGCGTGCGCGAGGCCCTCGGCGAACGTGCGTGCGAGCGCCGATCCGCCGCGCAGGTGGGCGAGCAGCGCCGGGTCGGCGTGGGGGAGCCCGGCCAGATGACGATCGGCGGCGGCGACGTCGGGACGATAGACGCGGAAGAGCCCGGGGTCCTTCGCGTGGAGCGCGGCCTTCACCAGCACGTCGCGCAAGGAGTCAAACGAGAGGCGAGACAATGCTTCGGGCAGCGTGCGCCACGCGTGGCCAATGTGCTCGTCGGAGAGGCGGACCTCGCCGGAGCGCAGCGTCGCGCGGAAGTAGACGACCGTCTTCCAGAGGGGCTGGATGCCCTTCTTCACGCGGTAGGAGATCTCCGCGCGAAAGTTCGGGTCGGGAACCAAATCCGTGAGTCCGGTCTCCTCGCGCGTCTCGCGCCACGCGGTCTCGAGGTCGTTCTCGGGGCCGTCGACGTGGCCCTTGGGAAACCCGGGCGCTCCGTCGCGCCGGCTGTCGAGCAGGAGGTACTCCGGCTCGTTCGTCCCCGCGCGCGGCCGCGACAGCACGAAGCCGCAGGCGCGGGAGGTGGGGAGACCGGAGAGAGGCATCCGCCGAGCCTACAGGACCATCGAGCCGACCTCGGTAGCCTCCCTGCTGCGCCCGGCGATCCTCTCGCTGCGGCGGGCCTGCTCGCGAGAATCGCGCTCAACGGGTCAGGAACCCGCGTCGCGCGCTCCTCGCTGCGCTTGCCCGCCTCGCCTCGGTCTCGCCGGGCTCGCGACGGGAGCTACCGCGATCGGCTCTTGGGCCGTGCTAGCCTCCCCTCGCCGTGCCCAACCCGCCGCCGCTCGAAGCCCCCGAGTTTCCCGTCCGATGCTTGGGGGAGATCCTCGAGAACAAGGCCGTCTCGAAGGTCACGTGGATCATGAAGGTCCACGCGCCGACGGTCGCGCCCGCGATTCGTCCCGGGCAGTTCGTCAACTTGCGGACGTCGGACGACATCGTGCCGCTGTTGCGCCGCCCGATGTCGGTCCATCGGCTCATCCGCCACGGCGACACCGCGACGGGATTTGCGGTGCTCTACGACGTCGTCGGGCCCGGCACGCGCAACCTGGCCGCCATGCCCAAGGGCGGCAAGATCGACTTCGTGGGGCCGCTTGGCAACGAGATCTCGCCCGCGCCGGGCGCCAAGCGAGCGGTGCTCGTGGCGGGAGGCGTGGGCGTCGGCCCGATCAAAATCGTGGCCGAGGATCTCCAACGGCGCGGGATCAAAGACATCACGGTCCTCTACGGCGCCCGCGACTCCGACCACGTCGTGCCGAGTGAAGACGTCGCGCCGCACGGGTGCCGTCTTCTTCAGTGTACGGATGACGGCTCGGTCGGGAAGAAGGGCCGGGTCACGCAATTCATCGACGACCTGATCGCGACGAATCGCTTGACCGACCAGACCTACGTCTTTGCCTGCGGGCCGACGCCGATGTTCCGCGCGCTCCAGGCGCAGTTGACTCCGCGCGGGATCTCGGTCGAGGCCGCGACCGAGGAATTCATGGGCTGCGGCTTCGGCGTCTGCTTCGGCTGCTCGCTCCGGGTCGCCGACGGGTCGGGCAAGGTCGGCTACAAGCTCTGTTGCGTCGACGGCTGCATCTTCCCGCTCGAGAGGCTGGTCCTCGAGGGCGTCGAGCACGCGCGATGAGTCGCGGGCTCTCCGACGCGCTGGCGCCCCTCGCGCGCGTGCTCGCGGCGACCAAGCTGTCGGAAGTCGAGGCGTTCGAGGCGACGTTGCTCGGCGCGCGGCGCATTTTCGTGATCGGGCTCGGGCGTACGGGGCTGATGGCGCGCGGCTTCGCGATGCGGCTCATGCACCTCGGGCGGCGCGTCTATCACGTGGGCGACGTCATCACGCCCGCGATTCGTCGCGGCGACCTGCTCGTAATCTGCACGCGCACCGGACAGTCGCCGGTGCTGCTCCACTACGTGCGGATCGCGCAGAAATCGGGCGCGCGGGTGGCGGTCGTGACGGGGGTTCGGGCGAGCCCGGTCGCGAAGCAGGCCGACGTGATCCTTCACCTGCCGAGCGAGCGCGTGGTCAAGGGCGCCAAGGGGCGCGCGGCCGAGCCGCCCCTTGGGAGCGTCTTCGAGCAGGCGCTGATGCTCGTCTTCGACCAGATGGTGGTTCACCTGATGACGGTCTTGGGACTCACCGCCGACGACCTACGGCGAATTCACACCACGTTCGAGTAGGGGACTCGGGCCGAGCGCGGACGCCGGTCCCGCACGCTCTCCGAGGGGGCTCGGGGGCCCCGTAGACTCCGGGGCCGTGTTCTTTCCCCGGGACCCCCGGAGCCCCCCATGTCCGATGCCGTGATCGTGTCCGCCTGCCGTACCCCGATCGGGAAGTTCCAAGGCAAGCTCGCGACGGTTCGCGCGCCGCAGCTCGGTGCGTATGCGATCGCCGAGGCGGTCAAGCGCGCGGGGATCGCGTCGGCCGACGTGGAAGAAGTGATCTTTGGCAACGTGCTGCAGGCGGGACTCGGGCAAAACCCGGCGCGCCAGGCGGCGATCGCGGCGGGGATCCCGGTGACGGTCGGGTCGATGACCATCAACAAGGTGTGCGGGTCGGGGCTGAAGGCCGTGGCGCTCGCGGCGCAGGCGATCAAGGCCGGCGACGCGCACATCATCGTGGCGGGCGGGCAAGAGAACATGACGCAGTCGCCGTACCTGATGCCTCAGGCGCGCGACGGCATGCGGCTCGGCCACGGCAAGCTGCTCGACTCGATGGTTCACGACGGGTTGTGGGACATCCACAACGACTTCCACATGGGCACGACGGGCGACCTCGTCGCCGAGCGCTGCGGAGTTTCGCGCGAGGATCAAGACCGTTTCGCGGTCGAAAGCCACCGGCGCGCGGCGGCGGCGCAGGCGTCGGGCGCGTTCAAGAAAGAGATCGTGTCGGTCGAGTTGAAGGGCCGCAAGGGCGAGGTGACGCTCGTCGACACCGACGAGGGCGTGCGTGCCGACACGACGATCGAGGGGCTCGCGAAGATGAAGGCCGCGTTCGGGCCGGCGGGCACGGTCACGGCGGCCAACGCGAGCCAAATCAGCGACGGCGCGGCGGCGGTCGTGGTGATGAGCGCCGAGGAGGCCAAGCGTCGCGGTTTGAAGCCGCTCGCCAAGATCACGGGGTACGCGGTCGGCGGAACCGAGCCCAAGTGGGTGATGATGGCGCCGATCTACGCCGTCCAGAACCTGATCAAGAAGAACGGCATCCCGATCGAGGCGTACGACCTCATCGAGGTGAACGAGGCGTTCGCGAGCGCGGCGTGCGCGGTGGGCAAGGAGTTGAAAC
>JBKJQL010000148.1:0-5532 GCA_046594035.1 Gaiellaceae bacterium | reverse complement strand
TTCGGATGACGACGTCATGGATGCTCTCTTCGACGAGGAGGCGCGAGCCGGCGCAGCAGACGTGCCCCTGGTTGAAGTAGATGCCGTTGATGATCCCCTCGACGGCCTGATCGATGGCGGCGTCGGCGAAGACGATGTTCGCGGCCTTTCCACCGAGCTCCAATGTGAGGCGCTTCTTGCTGCCTGCGACCGCACGCTGGATGCGCTTGCCCACGCCGGTGGAGCCGGTGAACGCGATCTTGTCGACATCGGGGTGGTCGACGAGGGCGCCGCCGGTGACGCCGGCGCCGGTGACGATGTTGATGACGCCCGGGGGAAGCTCGCACTCCTCGAAGATCTCGGCGAGGAGCAGCGCGGTGAGCGGCGTCGTCTCCGCGGGCTTCAGCACGACGGTGTTCCCGGCAGCGAGCGCGGGCGCGATCTTCCACGAGAGCATCAGCAGCGGGAAGTTCCACGGGATGATCTGCCCCGCGACACCGATCGGGCGCGGATTGCGGTTCGGGAACGCGTACTCGAGCTTGTCGGCCCAGCCTGCGTAGTAGAAGAAGTGCGCGGAGGCGAGCGGCAGGTCGACGTCGCGCGACTCCTTGATCGGCTTGCCGCCGTTCAGGCTTTCGAGCACGGCGAACTCGCGCGCGCGCTCCGCGAGGATGCGCGCGATCCGGAAGAGGTACTTGGAGCGCTCGGAACCGGGGAGCTTCGCCCAAGCAGGGAATGCCTCGCGCGCCGCGGCGACGGCTTTGTACACGTCGGCCTCGCTCGCCTGCGCGACTTCGGCGAGCGGCGACTCGTCACGCGGCGAGAGCGTCGTGAAGTGCTCCTTCGCGGCGACCCACTTGCCACCGATGAACAGCTCGTACCGGTCCTGCAGCTTGACGATGTCCGTGCTCTCCGGCGCGGGCGCATACGTCCAGTCCTTCGGGACCGGCGAGCGGTCCTGGCGCTTCTCGACGTCAGTCATTTGGGGTCCTAATCAACGGTGAAGTAATCCTTGGACTGGTAGCGGCCGGTCTTCTGCGTGCGCAGCTGCATCAGGATGTCGTTGACGAGGCTCGACGCTCCGATGCGGTAGAGGTCGGGCGTCAGCCAGTCGGGGCCAAGCGTCTCGTGCACCTGCACGAGGTACTGGATCGCGTTCTTCGAGGTGCGGATCCCGCCGGCGGGCTTCATGCCGACCTTGCGGCCCGTCTCCTCGTAGACGTCGCGGATCGCCTCGAGCATCACGAGCTGCACGGGCAGCGTCGCTGCGCCCGGGAGCTTGCCGGTGGACGTCTTGATGAAGTCGCCGCCGGCGGCCATCGCGAGGAGCGACGCGCGGCGGACGTTGTCGTAGGTTCCGAGCTCGCTCACCTCGAGGATCACTTTCAGGTGCGCCTCGCCGCAGGCTTCCTTGATCTTCACGATCTCGTCGAAGACGGTGGAGTAGCGGCCGGAGAGGAACGCACCGCGGTCGATCACCATGTCGATCTCGTCGGCGCCCATCGCGACCGCGTCCTCGACGTCGCGGAGCTTCACGTCGAGCGGCGCCTGCCCACTCGGAAAGTAGGTGGCGACGCTCGCGACCTTCACCCCGGAGCCGGCGAGGCGCTCCTTCGCGGTCGGAACGAGGTTCGGGTACACGCAGACGGCAGCGACGGAGGGCACGTTCGGGTCGCTCGGATCGGGGCGCATCGCCTTCGAGCAGAGCGCGGCCACCTTGCCCGGAGTGTCCATCCCCTCGAGCGTCGTCAGGTCGCAGCAGCGCAGCGCCAGCTCGAGCGCCCAGATCTTCGAATCCTTCTTGATGCTCCGCTTCGCGAGCTCCGCCGCGCGCTGCTCGACGCCAACCTGGTCGATCGAGCCGATACGCGGAAGTCGCTGCTTGAGCGGCAATTCGAAGCCGCGCGGGAGTGCCGGTGCCTTCGCCACGGTTTGCAGTGTAGACCCGGAGCCGAAGCCAGCTCCTAGGGCGTGCGACGGCGGAGAGTGGCGGCGCCGAGCATGAGCGCGAGCAGGATCGCACCGAGCGTCACGCCCACGTCGAGCCAGAGCCGCGCCCCACCGAGGCCACTCGTCACGCGGGACAGGGCGTCGTAGGCATAGGTGACCGGAAGCGCGTCCGAGGCGATCCGCAAGACGTGCGGCATCCGCTCTCGTGGGGCGAGGAGGCCCGAGAGCAGCACCTGCGGGAAGAGCACGGCGGGCATGAACTGGACGGCCTGGAACTCGGTCGAGGCGAACGCGCTCAGGAAGAGTCCGAGCGCCATCCCGAGCACGGCGTTCCCGATCGCGAGCGCCGCGACTGCGAAGACCGATCCCGATGTCTGCAGGTCGAGCCACCAGAACGCGACGGTGCTCGTCACGACCGCTTGCACGGCGGCGAGCAGCGCGAACGCAAGCCCATAGCCGAGGAGGAGGTCGAGCTTCGCGAGCGGCATCGACATCAGCCGCTCGAGCGTGCCGCTCGTCCGCTCGCGCAACATTGCGATCGACGTGATCAGGAACATCACGATCAACGGGAACAGCCCGACGAGCGGCGGGCCGATCCGCTCGAACGTGCCGGGCGAGGCGTCGAAGACATAGCGGAGCAACGCGAGCAGCGCAGGCGGCACGACCAGTACAAGGGCGAGCGTGCGCCGGTCGTGCCGCAACTGCGCGAGCACGCGGAGCGCGGTCGCGAGCGTGATCCTGAGGCTCATTCGGCGCCCGCCAGTGCGATGAACGCCTCCTCGAGATCGTCGCTGCCCGTCCGCCGGCGGATCTCGTCCGGCGAAGCCGACGCGATCACGCTGCCTTCGCGCATGAAGACGAGGTGGTCGCAGCGCTCGGCCTCGTCCATCACGTGGCTCGAGACGAGCAGCGTCGCGCCCTCGCCGGCGAGCCGGTGGAACATCTGCCAGAGCTCGCGGCGGAGAACCGGGTCGAGCCCGACCGTCGGCTCGTCGAGCAGAAGCAGCTGCGGCTTGCCGAGGAGCGCAACCGCGAGCGAGGCACGAGAGCGCTCGCCGCCGGAGAGCGAGCCGATGGATGTGCCGAGGTGAGGCGTCAGCCCGACCGCCTCTGCGACCGCTTCGACGCGGGATGGAGACGCTCCGGTGATCTGCGCGAAGTAGCGCAGGTTCTCTCGCACCGTGAGATCGACGTAGATCGACGGCGCCTGCGTGACGTACGCGACACGTCGTCGCTGCAGCGGTGTGCCGGCGGGGTCGCCGAGCACGAGCACCTCGCCCGCCTCGATGCGCTGCACGCCGACGATCGCCCGGATCAGGGTCGTCTTCCCGCAGCCGCTCGGGCCGAGCAGGCCGGTCACCGACCCGGCCGGGATCTCGAGCGAGACGCCCGGGAGCACGACCGCTCCTCCGCGCACCACGCGGAGATCGCGAACGTCGACAGCAACGCTGCTCATCGTCTCGGAGTATCCCTCGACCAAGACCCTGGCCACCTTCCTGGGTAGCGCGGGTCGAAACTCTCGAACCTGGTTAAAGAGCGAACCAGGTTTGGGCCTTGGTCAACCTGGTTCGCCCTTTAACCAGGTTGATCGGTCACAGCCCGAGGCGCTCGAGCATCGTCTGGTTCCGGCGCCACTTCGGGGATGCCTTCACCTGGATCTGCAAGTACACCTTGTGGCCGACGAGCTTCTCGCCGAACGGCTGCGCGCCGCGGCCGATGTCGCGGACGACGCTCCCGCCCTTGCCGATCAGAATCTGCTTCTGGCTCTCGGTCTCCGTGTAGAGGCGCACGTGGACGAGCTTCTCGTCCATCTCCACCACCTCCGCCGTGATTGCGTGCGGCAACTCCTCCTTGACGCGGTGCAGCGCCTGCTCGCGCACGAGCTCCGCGATGCGCGCTTCGAGCGGCATGTCGGTGTCGGTGCCGGCGGGGTAGTACATCGGCCCTTCCGGAAGCAGCGAGATCAGGTCGCCTCGCAGTTCCTCGATCCCGTCGTTCGAGAGCGCGCTCACCGGGTGGAGCGCGTGGAACGGACCGAGCGCCGCGGCGGCCTTCATCTGGGTGACCACGTGGCCCGGCTTGAGCCGGTCGATCTTGTTCACGACGATAATCACGGGCACGCCGAGTGCGAACACCGCACGCGCGACGTGACGGTCACCGGCGCCGATCCGCTCCCGCGCATTCACCACGAGCAGCACCGAGTCGACATCGGCGTCCTTCATCGTGTCGTTCACGGTGTCTTGCATCCGCTCGGTCATCATGTCGACCGGCTTCTGCCAGCCGGGCAGGTCGACGAGGATCAGCTGCGCGGCGTCGTTCGTGTGCACGCCACGGATCCGGTGCCGCGTCGTGTGCGGCTTGTCGGAGACGATCGCGACCTTCGTACCGGTCAGCGCGTTCACGAGGGTCGATTTGCCCACGTTCGGGCGGCCGGCGACCGCGACGAAGCCCGACTTCATTCGGGCAGCGTCCAGGTGTCCGGCAACAAGTCGGCGGCGCTCGCCGTCCCGATCGTGCCGTCCTCCCGACGGTATTCGACAAGCGGCACCCGCCATTCGTAGAGCCACTGGCGGCAGCCGCCGCACGGCGACGCACTGATTCCGACGACCGCGATGTCGCCCGGGCGGTAGCCCGCAGTGGAAGCTGCGCCGATCGCGGTCTTCTCCGCGCACTGCGTCAGCGGGTAGGCCGCGTTCTCGACGTTGGTGCCGGCGAACTCCGTGCCGTCGGTCATGCGCGCGACCGCGCCGACGAGGTAGTTCGAGTACGGCGCGTACGCCTGCTTCGCGATCTGTTCCGCCTTTTCGACGAGCTGGCTCACGAGAAGACCTGGAACACCACGAGTGATACGAGTGCGCCAACGAGCGCACCGTAGGTGACTTCGAGCGCGGAGTGCACTCCCGACTCGATCCGCGTCTGTGCGACGAGGAACGCCAGCGCGAGCGCGACCGACGAGACGACGAAGCGGTGGTCGCCGCCCGTGGCATAGGTGATCGCGATCCAGCCGGCGAACGCGAGCGCCGCATGACCCGACGGCAGCCCACCCCGGAGCGGCGTCCCCCGGCCTGTATACGCCTTCGTCGCGACGACGACGATCGTCGTCAAGACAAGCGCGACGATCGTGATTTCCGCCGGCGCCTGGCGCAGCCGGTCGAGCAGATGCGACGAGCGGTCCGCCATTTGCCCCGCGAAGACGAAGTATCCAACGATCAGGGCATTGGCCGACGCGATCAGAACGGCGCCGGCGGCGATGTCCTTGGCGATCTTCGCCATCGGGTCGAACGAGGTCGTCGCGATGTCGATTGCAGCCTCGATGCCGGTGTTCAGCATCTCCGCGATCAAGACGAACGTGATCGAGATACAGAGCGCGATCAACTCGAGCTTGGTCACGTTGACGATCAGCGCGGCGACGATCACGACGACCGCGACCGCGAAGTGGATCCGCATGTTCCGCTGTGTGCGGACGACATGGACGATCCCTTCGGCCGCGTTGTTGAACGAGTCGAAGACGGTCGGGGCGCGACCGGCGCTCACTGGTGAGCCTTCCGGCGCCGCGGCCACGCTTCTCGGTCGCGAGCACCAAGCGATGCAAGGACGCAGGGA
>JBKJQL010000283.1:0-7926 GCA_046594035.1 Gaiellaceae bacterium | reverse complement strand
CGAAGATGCGGATTCGGCCCCAGGGAACACTGCGGTCGACCTTGCTCACCGGACAACGTGATCCAGGAGCCACGATCGGCAAATGCAGAGGTCGGCGCAGAGCAGTCCAGCGCACCTGATCCGACGGAGCCGCCGAAGCAATCGCGGCTGCGATCATGACTACTGCGATCGGAATCGAGACAACAAGGCGACGACCCATTGACCTCAGACCAACCTCCCGGACAGAGCGTACTCCTGCGGCCGATGGTGCGTCGCTGGTTTGGGCGAGCGTCCTACCGCCCGAACGTCGCCGCGTAGCGGCTGAAGAACGTCGCCTCGGGCAGCGTCGCGAGCAGGCTGTGCTGGCTGCCGACCTTCACGACGGCCTCGTGACCGGTGCCGAGCACGCCCACCGGCTGGCCGTCGACGAGCACGGTTGCCTCGAGATCGGGCGTCAGGTTCGTGATCGTCACGTCCGGCCCGCGCGGGACGACGAGCGGGCGGATCACGAGCGCGTGCGGTGCGACGAATGTCAGGACCATCGCGTCGAGCCCCCACACGAGGACGGGCCCGCCGTTCGAGAGGTTGTAGGCCGTCGAGCCGGTCGGCGTCGCGCAGATCAGGCCGTCGCACGGCTGGTGGCCGAGATCCTCGCCGCCGATCGAGTAGCCGAGCTCGATCATCCGGCCGAGCGTGCCGCCTGCGACGACGACGTCGTTGACGGCGACCTTGGTCGTCCCGTTCACGGTCGCCTCGAGCGTCGAGAGCTCCACCGTCCGGTATTCGCCCGCGAAGACGCGTTCGATGCCCGACTCGAGCTGATCGGCGGACATGGCGGTCAGGAAGCCGACGCGGCCGTAGTTCACGCCGATCACGGGGACGCCTGTGCCAAGGAAACGGGCGAGCGCACGCAGCATCGTTCCGTCGCCGCCGAGCACGATCGCGATGTCGGCGTTCTCGTCGTCGACGAGCTCCACGCCGCAGCGCTCGGCGAGGGAGCGCAGGCGCCCGAGCGCCTCATCGACTCCATCGCGCTCGATCGTGACGACGGACGCGCGCTTAACCGACAGCATCGGCGATCCACCGGTCGAGGTCGGCCGGCCGTTCGGGGTGTTCTCGGTGGACGACGTGGAGGACGAACTCATGGTTTCCCTTCGGGCCGGGCAATCCGGAGTCTATGACCCCGCGCGGCTCCCCCCCGTGCGCGAGGAGTGCGTCGGCGACTTCGGTGACGACCCGTCGCCGCACCTCGGGATCGCGCACGACGCCTTTCGGCGTCTCGGCGCGGCCCGCCTCGAACTGCGGCTTGACGAGCACAAGCGCCTGCCAGCCCGGCGCGGCCAGCGCGAGCGCAGGAGGCAGCGCGAGCTTCACCGAGATGAACGACACGTCGCAGGTCACGATGTCCGGCGCGAACGGCAGCTCCGTCAACGACCGCGCGTTCACGCGCTCCAGCACCGTGACCCGCGGATCGTCGCGGATCTTCGAGTGCAGCTGCCCGTAGCCGACGTCAAGTGCGATCACGCGCTTCGCGCCGCGTTGCAAGAGCACGTCGCTGAACCCGCCTGTCGACGCACCGACGTCCAGCGCATCGAGGCCGGCGATCTCGATCGCGAACGCATCGAGCGCGTTCGCGAGCTTGTGACCCGCGCGGGAGACGTACGGCGGCGGTGCGTCGACTTTCAGCTCGATCTCCTCGGCCACCTGCTCGCCTGGCTTCGTGTGGCCCGGCACGCGTCCCGCCATGACGAGTGCCTGCGCCTGCGCGCGCGACTCCGCGAGTCCGCGCTCGACGAGCAGGACGTCGAGGCGCTTCTTCACGTGTTCATGCCGTGCGGACGGCGAGCTCGTCGACGATCGAGCCGAGCACGTCGGTGTCCGCGTCGAGCTCCGCAAGGCGCGCCTGCGCGCGGTCGGCCGCTTCGTCCGCGAGGCGGCGTGCACTCTCCTCGCCCACTTCGAGCACGTAGCCGTCGCCGTCGAGCACGTCGTCCACGATCTGGAAGAGCAGCCCGAGCTCACCGGCGAACGCACGCCACGGCGCATGCTCCGTGATCGGGACGTCCGCGGCCCACAGAGCGCACATCACCGACGCCGAGAAGAGCGCGCCGGTCTTCAGCGAGTGCAGCTGCTCGAGCTGCGCACCGCCTTCGAGATCCATCTGCTGCCCGCCGATCATCGCGAGGGTCGCGTGCACGAGCTCGCCCGCGACGGAGCCGGTCGGATAGGTCAGCGCGAGACGCATCGCTTCGACGAGAAGCGCATCACCGGCGAGGATCGCGGCCGCCTCACCGTACTGTGCCCACACCGACGGGGCGCCACGGCGCTCACTGTCGTTGTCGAGCGACGGCAGGTCGTCGTGCACGAGCGAGAACGAGTGCACGAGCTCGACCGCCGCGGCAGCCGGCAATAGATTCTCGACGGTGGCTCCGATCGCGTCACCCGTCGCGAGGCAGAGCACGGGCCGCACACGCTTCCCACCGAGCGCGTGGCGCATGGGCGCCTCGAGCGAGCCGAGGTCGGTGGTCAGCGGAAGCTCGGAGAGATACGCCTCGACGAGCGCGCGCAGTGTGTCAGGCTGCTGGGGCATCCGGTGGTGCCGCCGCCTCGGTCTCCGCCGCGCGCTTGGCGCGTTGCAGCTCGGCCTCGACTTCCTTTGCAAGCTCGGCGAGCTCTTGCAGGATCTCGATCGCCTGATCGGGATCCTGCGTCTCGTCGAGCCGTGCGCGGGCGGCCTCCAGGCGTGCCAGGAGGTCCTCGGCGTTGTTCAACGACTCATCCGCGTTCATGCTGCCTCCTCCCGTTGAATCTTTCCCAGAATCCCGTTGACGAGCCGTGCGCCGTCTTCGGATGCATACCGCTTGGTGAAAGCGACGGCCTCGTTGATCGCAACCTCGGCCGGCACCTCACCCATCTGCAGCTCGTGCACCGCGACGCGCAGCGCGCTGCGTTCAACTGTGCCGAGGCGGTCGGCCGTCCAACTCTCCGAAGCGCCCGTGATGCGCGCGTCGAGCTCCTCTGCGCGCTCGGCCACCGACTCGGCGATGCCGCGTGCCCAGGGGTCGATCTCTCCCGCGTACTGCGAGCCGATCTCCTGTCCCGAGAGATCCCACTGGTAGAGCAGGAAGAGCGCCTGCCGGCGCGCTTGGCGGCGAGAGACGGTCATGTGGGCACCGAGCGCAGCGCGTCGAGCGTCGAGGTCGAGTAGTCGCCGCTGCGGAACGGCTCGCTCGCGAGCACGTCGAGCGCAAGATCGCGTGTCGTCGGGACGCCGACGATCGTCGTCTCGCGCAGCGCGCGCTCGGCGCGCGCGATCGCGGCGGCGCGGTCGTTGTCCCACACGATGAGCTTCGCGATCATCGAGTCGTAGAACGGCGGGATGACCGTGCCCGACTCGATGAACGTATCGACGCGCACACCCGGTCCTTCCGCCGGCTTGAACGACGACACCAGACCGGGTGACGGCCTGAAGTCGTGCTCGGGATCCTCCGCGTTGAGGCGGATCTCGATCGAGTGCCCGCGACGTGGGGCTCGTCCGCTCACCGACAGGTGCTCGCCGGAGGCGACGAGCAGCTGCTCGCGCACGATGTCGATGCCCGTGCACATCTCGGTCACCGGATGCTCCACCTGAAGACGAGCATTCAGCTCGATGAAGTAGAAGCTTCCGTCCGGGCCGAGCAGAAACTCGAACGTGCCGGCGTTGCGGTAGCCGACGGCACGGCACGCGCGCTCCGCCGCTGCCTCCATTGCCTCGCGCGCTTCCGTTGTCAGCGCGGCCGACGGCGATTCCTCGATCAGCTTCTGGTGGCGCCGCTGGATCGAGCACTCCCGCTCCCCGAGCGTCAGGACGTTCCCGTGGTGGTCGCAGATCACCTGGATCTCGACGTGACGCGCGGGCACGAGGGCCTTCTCGACGTACATCGTCGAGTCGCCGAACGCCGCGTCGGCCTCGTTCGCGGCCATGCTGAATGCCTCGTCCAGCTCGCCGGCTGCGTGCACGAGGCGCATGCCCTTGCCACCTCCCCCGGCAGTCGCCTTGAGGAGCACCGGGAAGCCGATCCCCTCTGCGGCCGCGCGTGCCTCCTCGGCCGTGGTCGCGCCCTCGGTACCGGGAACGGTCGGCACGTCGGCCTTGCGCATCGCTTGTTTCGCGGAGATCTTGTCGCCCATCATCGCCATCACGTCTGCGGGCGGACCGACGAAGACAAGGTCGTTGTCCACGCACGCGTCGACGAAAGCCGGGTTCTCGGCGAGAAATCCGTAGCCCGGGTGCACAGCGTCGCAGCCGGTCGTGTTCGCGGCGGCGATCACGCTCGGAATGCGCAGATAGCTCTCTGCAGCGGACGGCGGGCCGATGTGCACCGCCTGGTCGGCCAGCTGCACGTGTTGCGCATCCTTGTCTGCAGTCGAGTAGATCGCGACCGCTTCGACGCCGAGCTCGTGCAGCGCGCGGATCACCCGGACGGCGATCTCACCCCGGTTCGCGACGAGAACCCTCGAGAACATCGCCACTACACGGCGTCGAGCGGACGGCCGTTGATCGGCTCGAGCTCGAACAGGAGCTGGCCGTATTCGACGGGCTCGCCGTTGCCGACATGGATCTTGCGGACAATCCCCTCGACCTCCGACTTGACCTCGTTCATCAGCTTCATCGCCTCGAGGATGCAGAGGGTCGTGCCCGGCGCCACCGCGTCGCCTTCCTCGACGAACAACGCCGAACCGGGAGCCGGTGCGCGGTAGAAGGTGCCGACCATGGGGCTCTCGACCCGTGCGAGACCGTTGTCCCGCGGCGCGTCGGGCGGCACCTCCCCGTCGGTGGGGGGCGCGACCGGGGCGGGGACGTAGGTCTGCTCGGCGGTGCGGCGAACGCTGACCCGGGTCCCGTCCTCCTCGATCGAGATCTCGCCCACACCGGTCTCCTGGACGATGCGCACGACCTCGCGGATGCGCTCTGCGCGGGCGCGATCGACTCCACTGGCACCGAGTGACTCGTCGCCGCCGGCACGCTCGCGGATCGACTTCAGCAGCGGCTCGGCCTCTTCGCCGAAGAGCGCGAGCAGCAGCAACTCCTCCTCGGAGGTCGCAAGGCCACCCGCCTCGTCGCGTAGCTGCTCGAGGTCGACGCCGTCGGTCTGCGCGTCGTCGCTCCCAAAGAGCTCGACGGCACGCTGGACTGCCTGGTCGACAGGCGCGGGTGTGCGGCCGAAGCGCCCCTCGACCAGGTCGCGCAGCTCGTCGACCATCGTCGAGTAGCGGTTCGCCGTCAGCACGTTCAGCAGCGCCTGCGAGGCGACGATCTGCCCGATCGGCGCGGCGAGCGGCGGCGAGCCGACCTCGGCCCGGACCTTGTCGACCTCGTCGAGCACCTCGTCGAGACGATCGCCTGCGTCGCGCGCGCGCAGCTGGAAGTCGAGCGCACCGACAAGACCGACCGGGAACTTCCGCTGCGCAGCGCGCACGGCGATCCGCGGGGGGACCGGCGCGACCGGCTCGTCGCCGATGTGCTCGTCGACGAGCTCGGCGGCCTCCCAGAGCTTGTCCATGTCGACCCCGGGCGAGAGGCCAAGTCCAGCGAGCGCCTGCGCTGCCGCTTCTGCCGACACGCGGTGCATCGTCAGGGCGACGGGATAGGAAGCGACGGCGATCACGTCTGCGCCCGCCCGCGCCGCTTCGAGCGCAGCGGCGAGGGCGTTCCCTCCGGCGCCCTGCGCGTAGAGGCCGACTGGCAGGCCGGAGACCCCGCGCAGCTCGGCGACGAGCTCGCTCGCGCGATGCGGCTGCAGGACGGCGGCGGGGTCGTTCAGGAGGATGCGCGCGGCGCCCAGCTCCGGCAGGCGCTTCGCGGCGTCGACGAGCGCCTGCCGGCCGCTCCCGTAGAGCAGGCCCGCCTCGAACTCGGCACCCGATGCGACGATCGCCTCGGCGGCTTCGCGGAGGTTGTCCACGTCGTTCAGCGGGTCGTGCAGGCGGAAGACGTCGATGCCGCTCTGGGCGGCGCTGGCGACGAACCGGCGCGCGAAGTCGCCGCCGACGGGACGGGAACCGACGAGGAAGCGCCCGCGCAGCGCGAGCGCCAGCGGAGTCTTCGTCCGGGCCTTGAGGGCGCGGATCCGCTCCCACGGGCTCTCGACGCCACGGCGAACGGCGGTGTCGAACACTCCTCCGCCCGAGACCTCGAGGTACGCGAAGCCCGCTCCGTCGAGGATCTCCGCGAGGCGCAGCAGATCCGCCGTCGGCATGAGGCCGGCGAGCGGCTCCTGGCTGAGGACGCGGATCGTCGTATCGACAAGACGCGGCATGGGTCAGGAGACTACCCCGAGCGCGGAAATCGTCCCGAATCGGTCGAATCGCGCGTCAATCCGCACTTGGAACCTGCGGCTACGCGCGCTGGATGTAGCGCTTCTCGCGCGGGTCGAGCTTGATCTTGTCGCCGACGTTGACGAAGAGCGGTACCTGGATCACCGCGCCCGTCTCGAGCGTTGCCGGCTTCGTCACGTTGGAGACGGTGTCGCCCTTGACGCCCGGCTCCGTGTCGGTCACCTCGAGCACGACGGAGGCCGGGAGGTCGACGCCGGAAGGATTCCCACCGACGAACATCACCTGCACGGTCGACGACGCCTGCATGAACGGCAGCTCGTCCTCGAGCAGCGCGTGCGGCAGGGAGAGCTGCTCGTAGGTCGACTCGTCCATGAAGACGACCTCGTCCCCGGAGTCGTAGAGGAACTGCATGTTCTTCTGCTCCGTGCGCACGCGCGGGAACTTCTCGCCGGCGCGGAAGGTCTTGTCGACCACGGAGCCGCTGCCGAGCGACTTGAGCTTCGTCCGCACGAACGCGCCGCCCTTGCCGGGCTTGACGTGCTGGAACTCGACAATGCGCCACGTCTGCCCATCGAGTTCGATGTGCATCCCGTTACGGAACTGGTTGGTGGAAACGACCTCGGCCATCGGCGGATCAGGTTAGCCGACCGAAACTCCCGAACAGCGTTCAGCTGACTTCGATCAGCTCTTTCGGGAACGACGTCAGCAGGTCGACGTTGTCCTCGCGCACGACGGCTAGGTCTTCGATCCGCACACCGCCCAGGCCCGTCAGGTAGATGCCAGGCTCGATCGTGACGATGTGCCCCGGCGCGAGCGTGTCCGTCGACTCCGTCGAGAGACGCGGTGCTTCGTGCACCATCAGCCCCACGCCGTGGCCGAGGCCGTGGCCGAAATTCTCGCCGAAGCCGGAGTCCGTGATCAGCTCGCGCGCGAGCGCGTCTGCCTCGACACCGGTCATGCCGGCCTTGATGTTCTCGCACGCGCGCTTCTGCGCTGCGAGGCACACGTGATACGCCTCACGCAGCTTGTCGGGTAGCCCACCGGTCGAGACCGTGCGCGTGCAGTCGCTGCAGTACCCGTCGACGCGAACACCCCAGTCGACCGTCACGAGCGTTCCGCGCTCGACAATGCGATCCGTCGGATGTGCGTGCGGCAACGCACCGTTCTCGCCCGAAGCGACGATGCTCTCGAACGACAGCTCGTCCGCGCCGTGCGCATGCAGGAGCTCCCGCAGGCGCCAGGCGATCTCGCGCTCGCTGCGGCCCACGAAGGTCTCCGCCGTCAGCGCCTCGAAGCCCCGGTCGGCGATGCGAGACGCCTTGGCGAGCTTCGCGATCTCTTCTTCGTCCTTGATCGCGCGGATGCCGTCGACGAGACCGTGCGTCGGGACGAGCTCTGCACTGCCGGAGCTCAGGCGCTCCCATTCGAGGTACGGGAGCACGTCTGCCTCGAACTGCACACGCCCACTCAGCCGGGAGCCGACATCGGCCATCATCGAGCGCTTCGTCATCTGCACGTCGACGCCGGGCACTGCGCGCGCCGATTCTGCGTAACGGAAGTCCGTGTACAGCGTCGCACCGCCGCCGGGCTCGACGTACAGCGCTGCGTTCGAGCTGTCGAAGCCCGTCA
>JBKJQL010000209.1:0-3531 GCA_046594035.1 Gaiellaceae bacterium | reverse complement strand
TGCTCTTCCTCCTCTACGACGCGGCGTATTACTTGCCCTTCGGCGGCTTCGACGCCGAGCGCGAGGAACGGCAGCATCGGCACGAGGAACCTCGGCCCAGCGTTGAAGCCGCCGAAGGGCAAGTAATACGCCGCGTCGTAGAGGACGAAGAGCACGGGGATCGAGAGAGCTACCGCGGCCTCTGCGCGCCACCCGCTGCGCCAGAGCGTGATCAGTCCGACGACGGCCAGCGCCCACACGGGCGTCAGCACGAGCAGGCCCTTGGCCGAGATGAGGAGTTCGACCAGCGCGTGGAGGCTCGGCACGCCGATCCCGAAGAATCCATTGGCGTTGGCGCCGAGTACGTCATGCCCGCTGCTCCCAGGCTCGAGCACGGCGTGCGCGTATGTGAGTGACCACGGCCTACCTGAGGCCCAGGTATTGAAGGCAAAGAGCGGTAGCAGGCCGATCAACACGCCCGTCAGATAGGGGAGCCGTCTCCGCGCGTAGGCAAGCAGCACGACGGCGACGATCGCAACGGGAAACTCGACGTCGATCGCGAGCCCGGCGATCACGCCGGCTGCGAGCGCAAACCGAGATCGGTCTCGCAGCAGCAATGCGAACGCGCCGAACCCGAGCAGTGCCGAAAGCTCGTGGTCGAAGAACAGGGTTGCGAAAGTGGCGACGAGGCTCCCGGCGCCGAGCGTCACCGCGGCGATCGTCCCGTGGCCGGGAACGAGCCGCTCAGCAGTTGCGCGCACGATGAGCAGCAGCAGAAAGAACGGGAGCACTGCGCCCCAGAGCCCAACTTGCCACGGCGCGGCGTACGGCATCGCAAGGCTCTCTGCACGCGGCCACGGGACGCTGGAGGGCGGCCCATCCACGACCAGCCCCGTCGCCTTGAGCCCCAGGTAGAACGGGAGCGTGGCGAGCGCAAGCCCCGGCGCCTTCGCCGAATAGAAGTGACCGTCGACGTACGCGTCGTCGCGCGTCCACCGCTCGTACGGGTCGATGCGCGGGGTACCGTCGTTTGCGATCGCAGTGACGAGCGCGAGGTGTGCGTTCTGATTCGGGCCGGAGTCCTGGAGGACGGCCGCCCAGGCAAAAGCCAACGCTGCCAGCGCGATGATCCAGAGGCGCGCCCCCACGGCGCCATGCAACCTCACGCCACCCATTGTGGACCAAGAAAAATCCCGCCTGGCGCGGTGGCGCTTTCGTCCACCTCACCGACCGGCCCATTCGCGCTTGCGCGCGCCTGTGTCGCTCGGCGGGGCTTCGACCTACTCGCGCTCCGCACCTGACGGGACAGCCAATGTACGACGCCTCGCGCGTCGACGCAAGTACAGCGCGCTGCGATTTTGCTGCACGGAGCGGCTAATTACGTGAACGCGTTCTCGCCGGTCAGCGCGCGCCCGATCAGCAGCTTCTGGATCTGGCTCGTGCCCTCGTACAAGGTCGTGACGCGTGCGTCGCGCAGGTACTTGCCGACCGGGTACTCGTCGACGTAGCCGTAGCCGCCGTGCGCCTGCACCGCGGCGTTCGCGGCGCGCACCGCGACTTCGCTCGCGAAGTACTTCGCATACGACGCCTCCACGGTATGGCGCTCGCCGCGGTCGGCGGTCGCTGCCGCGCGCCAGACGAGCAGGCGCGCAGCCTCCGTTTCGACCGCGATGTCGGCGAGCAATTCCTGCACGAGCTGAAAGCTCGCGATGGGGCGACCGAACTGCTTGCGCTCCTTCGTGTACGCAACCGACGCGTCGAGGCAGCCTTGCGCGATTCCGACACAGCCGGCGCCGAGCGAGATGCGACCGTGGTCGAGCGCCGACATCGCGACCTTGAACCCAGTGCCGAGCTCGCCGAGCCGGTTCTCGTCCGGCACGCGGACGCCGTCGAGGAAGAGCTCCGCGGTGTCCTGCGCGCGTAGCCCGAGCTTGCCCTTGATCGGCCGCGCTTCGAATCCCTTCGCGTCCGACGGGACGACGAAGCACGTGATCCCGCGCGGCCCCGGCTCACCGGTGCGCGCGAACACGAGCGCGTGCTTTGCCCACGAGCCGAGCGTGATGAAGATCTTCTGGCCGCTGATCACCCAGTCGTCGCCGTCGCGCTCGGCGCGCGTCTCGAGGCCGCCCGGGTCCGAGCCGGCGCCGGGCTCGGTCAGCGCGTAACACCCCAGCGCCTCTCCGGCAGCGAGCGGAGGCAGGAGTCTCGCCTTCTGCTCGTCGGTCCCCCATTTGGCGACGGACTTGCCGTAGAGGCCGTTCGACACCGAGACGATCCCGCGGACGTTCGAGTCGGCGCGGCCGATCTCCTCGACGAGGAGCGCGTAGGAGACCATGTCGAGCCCCAGGCCGCCGTGCTCTTCGGGCAGCGCAGCGGCGAGGAACCCGAGCTCGGCGAGCTTGCCGACGATCGAGCGGTCGATCGTCTCGGTGCGATCCCACTCGGCTGCGAAGGGCGCGATCTCGGCATCGCAGAACTCCCGTGCGGTCTGCTTGATCAGCTGCTGCTCGTCGGAAAGCGTGAAGTCCATCGCCGAAGACTAGAGCCTTGACGTGGAACTGCGTGCCCGTGGGGATGGCTCAGACCAAGCAGTTCGTTCTGGTCGGGCGCAGGGCATAGCGGTGTCTACGTTCAAGCCCGACCAGGGCGAAATGCGCCGCGTATGAGCCACCAGCCACGGGTGCGCGTGTTCCACGTCAAGGCTCTACATCGGACCACAAAAAATCCCGCTGAGCCGGTGGCGCTTTCGTCCACCTCACCGACTGGCCGCATCAGGCTTGCGCCCTTCAACAGTCACTCGGCGAGGCTTCGACCTACTCGCGCTCCGCACTCAGCGGGAGCCGCAATCTACGCCGTACACCCATCGCTGCGCAAGTGGGTGCGTGCACGGAATATGCGCTTGTTCCGGATTTCCTCGTTCCGTCGTAGGATTTCCCAGTGACCCAGCCACGGCAAGCGGCGGTACACGGGCAGTTGACGGTCGTGCGCCCAGCGACGGACGACGACGTCGGCCGCCTCGTCGCGTGGCACGCCGACCCCGAGGTCTCGCGCTACTGGGACGACGAGACGTTCACCCACGACGAGCTGCGCGCGCGGCTCGAGCGCGAGCCTGTCGACGCATACGTCATCGAGGAGGCCGGCGCGCCGGTGGGCTACCTGCAGGCGTGGTGGGAAGAGGAAGGTCCGCGCCGCGGTGGCCTGGACGGCTTCCTCATCCCGTCGGCGCGCGGTCGCGGGCTGATGCCCGACGCAGCGCGCGCGGTCGCGCAGTCGCTCCTCGACGAGGGCTGGCACTACGTCACCGTTGATCCCTACGCGTGGAACGAGCGTGCGATCCGCGGCTGGCAGAACGCCGACTTCGTCGTGATCTCGCGGCACGAAGCCGGCGGCGAGCACCTGTCGCCATGGGTGCTGATGCGCTTCGAACCTAATTCTGGTTCGGCTGACACCGAATCAGGTTCAACGCAACCCCGAACCTGATTCCCGACAGGGAACCAGATTCGAGATCTTCGAGCCCTAGATGGTTGATGCCACGGTTGCGCCCGCCTGGGA